>JADGPY010000270.1 GCA_017882205.1 Chitinophagaceae bacterium | reverse complement strand
TAACCTGTATATCTTTTGTGTAATCAATTGGCTGTTCAGGAAAACATTCCCATTGAACAAGATCTACCAAATGTGTCATCACATCTGCTATGCCTTCACCCTGTTGTGATGCATCAAAAAACCATGCCGGCCTGGTGATTACACTGCCTGAAACATATTTATAAAAATAATGCACACTTTCTTTGGTGATGGCAGGATTATCTGCTGTGCCCTTTTCTAAAGTGCCGAATATGCCGGGCAGCATGGAAAGCTCACGTTGCAATATGGTAGTGATCTCATAACGCTCTGTCATAATATCATAGAGAAGCAAATTATTTTTAGCAGCCACATCAAAAGCAAGCTTCAATTGTTCAAATCTTTTGCTGTCAATTACCATTGGTTTATCTGCAAGAACATTGAAACCGTTTTGCAATGATTGTAAAATGTATTCTGTTTTCTTTTGATTATTGCCAGAGAGTACTACCACATTTCCCTTTTTTTCTGTGATCATTTTTTCAAAGAAATCATTGCCGGAATAAACTGCTTCTTTCCAATGTGTAGGATTTTCACTGCGGCTGTTGTAAGAATTAATTCTGTCGAGATGTAGTTGCAAATCATTTCCTGCAGGAGCATACACATGCACTACCGAATCAACCTCATTGTACATGATCTTTTGCACCAGCGCTGCATGAAAATGCCCCGGGTCTAAAGTAACCAGCCGGACCATCGGTGTTGGAACATTTGATGATGGCTTGTTAGTACAAGACATATAAGCTATCGTTACAATTCCAATAATTATACTTATTATTTTCATACTAAAAGTCATATTTTTTACGACGCTGACGTGATAACATACCTATTGCTTCTTTATCATTATTTTTAAATGTTTCCTTCTCCGGATCCCAATAAATTTTTCTTTTAACCTTCATAGCAATCTGGTGGAGGAGACATGCACTGCATGAACGGTGACCTATTTCAATAGGAGAGGAGGGTTCTTTTCGGGAATTTATGCAATCCAGCCAGTTGGCATGTTGTTCAGAGCTTTCATAAAGATGAATCTCGTTCGACCCAATGATTGATTGGAGGACCTTTGGATTACTTGCATCTATTGGTTTGATGCCATCTTTATCGGCCACAGGATCGCTGTCGGTAACTTTATAATTTCCACGTGTCACCCATATCCATCCATCTGAGCCAATGAACCTGATCCCGTTTGGAAGCTCGTTTGAAACGATCATGTGAACCCCGTTAGCATACATTGCCTCGGTTCTGAATATGCCATGCACATCCCATAATCCTTTGTAATTCGGATCATCAGTTGGAAATGCGGCTTTGCCCCACACCTCAATTGGTCCGGAATATTCTGTTCCCATTGCCCAGTGTGCGGTATCAATGTGATGCGCACCCCAACCAGTGATCATTCCTGCACCAAATTGTTCACAGCGCAGCCACCCGGGCCTGCTAAGAATACCTTTCGTCGTAGCATCATGTGAGTGAACCCTGTCTTCAGTATAATATATTTCAGGTGTAGCGCCAAGCCACGCATCATAATCCAGGTTTTCAGGAACAGACATCTTCTCAGGATTACCACCACCTGGATCTCCGGGAAGACCTACTTCAACTGTTTTGAGTTGTCCAATACGACCATTTCGTACGAGTTCACATGCTATTTTAAATTGTGGCCACGGATCAATAGAACGTTGCTGACTTCCCATCTGCAAAATTCGCCCACTCTTTTTTACGGCATTGCTTAGAATTCTTCCTTCTTCAATTGTTAAGGAAGCAGGTTTCTGCAGATAAACATCTTTCCCGGCATTCACAGCATGAACTCCAACAATCGCATGCTGGTGATCAGGCAAGCTGATATGTACAGCATCTATGTCTCTATTTTCCAGAAGTTCTTTGTAGTCATAATAAACCTTAATATCCCAATCTCCTGTAAGTCCACCATTAATGTTAGCTGCTTTTACATAATTATTCCTGACTGCTGCAGGACCAGCATCGGCTCTTTTTTTATCAAGATCACAAACAGCAATGATCCGTGCACCTGTGTATCGGGCAATACAGGTCATGTCATGGAGGGTTGAAATGCGCCCGCACCCGATAGATGCTACATTGATGCGATTGCTGGGTGCATTTTTTCCAAATACACTGGCAGGTACAATGGTTGGGAAACCACTCATTGCAATGGAAGTAGCCAAAGTAGCTTTAATAGATTTACTTAAAAACTCTCTTCTGGTTACTGTTGATTGTTTTTGTTTTTTCATCACGATAATTATTAATGATGATAATTTTGATTACCGGTGGTAGTTTTTAGAGGGTGAGGTTTTAACTTCTGGGGGCATTGCAAAATATTGCCATGCACTTTCTGCTTTTTCTTTATTAAAATGGCCGTTAAAAACAACGAACCTGTATTTAAGTGTATATGTTTTACCAGGCTCAAGCAACCAGTTTTTGTTTTTGGTTGGAGCAAACATGCCAAACATCTCACCATTATTAGAATCTTCGGGCCAGATACGCAAAGGCTCCGGATGATTGTAATTACCGGGATACGACATCATTACTGCACCACCATAATCATTATTCAGGGCACCTTCAATAATACACCATCGGGCAGTTGATCCATCGGCTTCCTTCCTGGTTTTACCTTCGGAAGTAAGTACTTCAGTGTTATCTTTTTTCCATTTTTCTGTGGCACGCCATCCTAAGCCGGCGTAGCGATATTCAAGTATCTCGAAGGGGCTTTCACTGGCACAATTCAATTCAATAGTAATATCAGCAATGTAATAATCTTTGTTATTTTCTGGTTGGTATACCCGAACTGTTTGCAATTCATTTAATGCAACTTTTTCTGTGCCATCTTTTTTAAAAGCAATATGTTGTTGCAATGCTGCGAACTCAGCAAAAACGGGACCGCTGTTTACTGAAACAAAATTGCCAAAACGTACGGTGCCCTGCCTTCCCTTCAGATTCCAGAAATCTACGGTATCCTTTTCAAATAATACATGAGTCCATGGATCCCAGATGCCGTAGTGATGATAATGGTCAGGAGCCTGGATACGTGTAAGCTCTTGTCCGTGCGGCGTCCATAGCGGATGGATGAATGCACTTCTTTTAAATACCGTATCAATGCCTGCCGGGGGATAGACTGTTTTATACATGTAGCGCAATAAATTTTTATCACCTGAATGGATGGTTAATGCACCGTTATTCATTGCGGCACCAATTTGTGGGAATGCGGAAGGACTGCCTTTTACCAGTTCGTAAGTACGTTTATTCTTTGTTTCGTTTCCTGGTATTATCAACCAATACAAGGTTCGTTGTTTGCCCTGACTGATCTGGAAGGGGACAGTAATTTTTTTGTTACCCCCTATTTCTATCAATGATAAGGAAGAGTCAGAGAGAAATGTTACTTCATCAAGATTAACGCTGACAGGAATTTCCAATCCATTGACAGGTTTTTGTAATTCTATTTCGAAGGTTGCAATGATTTGTGCAGTACAGACAAATGGGTTAATAAAAAATAATACAATAAACAATAAATACTTTAACATGTCAAACAAGATTTATATTGCTACATAATACTAATTTCTGTTTTTAAAACATTTGAATTTGTTTTAACTTTTACATCAGGCTGACCTCCGCCCACTGCTATTTCAAATTTTCCCGGCAGTATCAACTTTTTATTTTCATCATTAATAATCGAAAACGCATCCGGTGATAAGGTGAGCGAAACAGTTTTTGTTTCTCCTGCTTTTAAATAAATTCGCTTAAAGGATTTCAATGCACGGATAGGAATATGGCCTGTTGCTGTTTTATTTGAAACATATACCTGCACTACTTCATCACCCGCCATGGTTCCGGTATTTTTTACATTTACAGAAATTTTTACAGAGTCGCCAGATGTATAGTTGTTGTTTATTTTTAAATTATGGTAATTAAAATTTGTATAGCTCAATCCATAACCAAAGGGATACAAAACATCACCTTTAAAGTAGCGATAAGTTTGGGTGGTGATATTGTAATCTTCAAACGAAGGCAGATCGTTTACAGATCTGTAAAATGTTACTGGCAATCTTCCACCAGGATCATAATCTCCAAACAAAACATCTGCAATAGCAGTGCCAGCCGCTTGCCCCGGATACCATGCTTCAATGATAGCAGGAATATTTTTGTCTTCCAGGTTAATTGACAATGCACTTCCATTCAATAAAACCAATACAACCGGTTTGCCTAGTGCTGAAATTTCTTTTATCAATTCTTCCTGCACTTTCGGCAAATCCAATGTGGTTCTATCCCCACTTTTAAAACCGTCAATAGCGACATCCATTTCTTCTCCTTCTAAATTTGCAGAAAGACCCATGCATAGGATAACTACATCCGATTTTTTTGCTGTTTCAATTGCTTTTTTCTTCAATTCTTCTTTGCGGTTTGCCTGAGGTTTCGACCATACCAATTGTACTCTTGCATCGCCATAAGATTCTCCTGCTTCAATTTTTATTTTATATTTTTTCCCAGCTTCTAATTTCAAAGGTGTGGATTTTCTAAGTCTTGGGTCATTGAATTCATCTCTGAAATGATATTTAGTATTGGCTACAAGGCTATCATTCAGATAAAGATTCACTTTGCAGGTGGTGATAATTCCCAACTGGTAATCACCAGATTGTCCGGCTGTAATTTCTCCCGTCCATCTCACTCCAAAATTATCATCGTTCATATCTTTACGTGGCGCCTGATCATTCCAATTATCATCCAGCACTTTTTCTGTTTGTGAATACAAGACAGCTCCCTTCAATTCATGGTCGTTGTAATAAGAAGCTATCAAACCGCTATCATTTCCATGAGATAAATTTTCTGCAGGAATTATTTCGAATGATGGTAAACCTTCTGCGAGCTCGCAACCTTGTGCATATAAAACATTTGTCTGAGTTAATTTTTCTTTGATGCC
>JADGPY010000032.1 GCA_017882205.1 Chitinophagaceae bacterium | reverse complement strand
TCGTTATCAAAAAATGCAAGATCGCCACAATGTGCCTGCTGTAAAAAACTGACTGTATTTCCTTCAGTAGCCTGTTGCCATGCATCCCTTGGAATTGGAACATTGAGAAATTTGTAAACAACCTGGCTAAGTCCGCTACAATCAATTCCAAAAACACTTCTACCTCCCCATAAATAGGGGGTATTCAAAAATTTATATACAAGTTGCTTTATCAATTTTGGAGTAATTTTTACTTCTGAGGGGCGCCAAACTTTTCCACTATAATGGACTGTGCTTTTTCTCCAAAAAGCTCGTCCGTTTTGTAAGGCAGTTAAGGAGCTGCCTAATGGCACAAACATATGGTGTCCATTATAATCAATTTCGCTTACCCATTCTGTGGTCAGGTCCTCATTACCGCGGGAATATTGATCTTCATCTATTTCAACAAAGTGACTTGACTGGGACCAGCCAGTATAACCATCATATTTACATTGTAATTTGATCCATCCATCTTGTCCTTCTTCCTGAATAATACAGCATTCTCCAAATAATTGCTGGCTTATCATTTCAGTTCTGTGTGATGGCTCTATACGAATCGGGCTTACTGGAACACAACAAACAGCATATCTCATTGGCTTCTTTTGGTTTCAGTTAAAATTATGGAATTTAATTAAGTTTACATCTTAGTTTACAAGTTATCCAGCAAGTGTGCTTACTAAAAGAAATAACGATATAGATGACCGCGAACTACTAGACAATTTTTATAGCGATCATAATAATGAGTGGCTGGGAATACTTCTTCCCCGTTATACATTGCTATTATTGGGTGTTTGCATGAAATACCTGAAAAATGAAGATGATTCAAAAGATTCAGTGCAGCAGATCTTCCTAAAGGCCATCAGCGAGTTACATAAATACAAAGTGGAATATTTTAAAAGCTGGATCTATATGATCGCAAAGAACCATTGTTTAATGAAATTAAGGGATAAAGGAAAATATAATGTAGAAATAACTGATAATATCACCATTGGAGTGGATGATGTAGAAGACAATATGTTACTTCAGGAGAAAGATGCCACCCTCAACCAGATGCAGGAAGCATTATTACGATTAAATAAAGAGCAACAAGTATGTGTAACTTTGTTTTATCTTGAAAAGAAATCATATACAGATATAGCCACCCAGACAGGATTTAATTTGATGCAGGTTAAGAGCCACATCCAGAATGGTAAAAGAAATTTAAGAATTATGCTATCAAAATAAAGACGTAGCCTGCTACGTCTGTACTTAAGAAGAGAATTATTATGAGCAATGAGTTGTTCAACATATTATCCCACAGCAATAAAGACATCGACAATCAAAAGTTGATGGATTACCTGAGCAATAAACTATCGTCAGAAGAAAAACATGAGTTAGAAAAAGAAATGGTTGATTCGGAATTTATCAATGATGCATTAGAAGGCTTGCAGGATTTTAAGAACAAGCAGGATGTTTCAGTATTTGTTAACCAACTCAATGCCAACCTTCAAAAACAACTTGAGGTTAAAAAACGGAGAAGGCAAAAGCGCAAGTTAAAAGATCAACCCTGGGTGCTATTGGCAATTATATTGATTTTACTACTAACCGTGATCTGTTTCCTTTTAATAAAAAGGCATCTGGGACCATAGATGCTGAAAACATAAATCGCTCTCAAATAGGAACGTGGATGGCTACAAGCGTTCCTTTCCCGGGAGAGCTATCAAAATCAACTGTTCCTTTCAGGTATTCTACTCTTGTAATTATATTTTTTAATCCAATCCCATCAAATTTTTGTTTTTGAAGTATGTCAAACCCTTTACCATTATCTTCAATGGTGGCAGCTATTCCCCCATCATCCTTAATAAGACTGATATCAAGCCGGTTTGCTCCTGAATGCTTTATCACATTATTCACACATTCCTGGATAACCCGGTAAAGTACTGTTTCAACATTCGAATCAAGCCTTTCATTCAATCCTTCTGAATAGAGGTTGACTTTCAATACATGATGATCAATCTTATCAATGAACTCTTTTACTGCACTTGATAACCCTCGTTTTAATAGAGCGTTTGGCATCATATTGTGACTTACATTTCGTACCTCCCTGCAACTTTCATCAACCAGGGCGATGATCTTTTCAAATTCCAGCTTGTCCTCCTCTGATTTAAAATGTGATCTGCTCTCAAAACTTGATAAGTTCATTTTTGCTGCACTCATAAGTTGGCCTACGCCATCATGAAGATCTCCGGCAATACGTTTGCGTTCATTTTCTTCGGCTTCAATGATAGATTTTGTCGCTATGTCCTGTTGTTTGAGGATCGCAATCTGCAATCTTCTCTCCTGCTTCAATTTATAACGTCTATAATATGAGGAGGCAAGTAAAGTACCTAGTAATAATAAAACAAGGATACCTGCAATCCAGTAATTTTTGCGGGACAGTTCAAATTTCTGTTCTTCAATCTGGCGTTCTTTTTTTTCAGTCTCATATTTTGTCTGCATCCCTGCTATGGACTTTGAATTTTCAATATTAAATAGGGAATCTTTAATTGCCGAATACAATTGGTAGTTGGTAAATGCTTTTTTATAATCTCCTGTCGAATCATCGAGGTCAGTCATTGATTTGTACAAATTTTTTAAATCCTCCTTTTTCCCTGTTTGTATAGAATACTTCATTGCAGAATCCAGGTATACGCCAGCTTTAGAAAAGTTCTTTTGCTTAATGTAAGTATTTCCAATATTAATATAATTGGAGCCCAACCCTCGCGTGTTACCAATTTGAATATTCTCTCTCAAAGCGTCTTCGAACAATGGCAGGGCGTGCTCAAAATCATCCTTTTTAAAATACAATAAGCCTATACTCTCAGAAACAGAAGCAATTTGCCGTTTGTCGCCTATGGTTTTATAAATATCACTTGCTTTGCTGTAGTAATTCAATGCTTCATCAAACCGTTTCTGGTCAGCATATATACTCGCCATGCTTTGAAGACTAATTCCCTCAGCATTCTTGTCATTTATTTTTTGCTCAATCCCTAAAGCCAATGTATGGTATTTAAGTGCCTGGGGGTAATCCCTTTTCATACCATAAATTATCCCAAGGAATGTATTACAATAGGCTATGCCGTTTTCATCCTTCTGGTCATCATAAATTCTGAGTGCGGTTAATATATTCTCAATTGCCTTATCATAATCTCCGATCTCCTTATATAGATACCCAATGTTATTATAGCTTTGTGCGATATTATTCTTATCGCCTGCTTTTTTTCTTTCTTCCAGGGCATCATTATAACAACCTAATGCCTTTGAATAATTTCCTAACTCGATATAAACGTTGCCAATATTATTAATCGCAGAACCAGCGTTCTGGTGATCATCTATATTCAGTGAGATTTTTTGATAGTGTTCAAATTCTTTGATGGATTCTTCGTACCGCGCAGCCACATAATAGTTAAATCCAAGAGCATTGTGAGCCATTGCCTGCCCATGGAAAAAGTTTTTTTTACGGGCAAGCTCCAGGGCCTCCTGTGCATATAGTTGGGAGGTATCATTACTATAGTTACGATACAATTCAGAGATCGTGATCCTTCGTAGCACCTGGGTTGAATCTTCACCATTATTCATTACAGAAACCAGGCTATCTATCCTCGTTCGCTGTGCGGTAATATCAAACAAAGCAATCGTTAGAGATAGAACTATCAGGTATACTTTCTTCATGCATCAATGAATTAACTATCCAAATTACTGTTTTGAATTGATGTGGTTATACCCTCAGTAAGGTATTTTTAGAGAATTTAAAGCATTTGCCACTAAGACTCAAAGACACGAAGGGTCAAATTCGCAAGACGAATATATCGCTTCGAAGAAAAGCTGCGGCATAACTCTAACAACAGTTCTTTAGTAGTTTAATTTATAAGAATTATTTTCTCTAATCTTTCAAGCCTGGCTTTTAAATCTGTGTTTTCTTTTTGCAGGATTTCTATTTGTTGTTGCTGTTCCTGGATGCCTTTGGTGAGGATTGGGATAAGGCCGGAGTAATTCATAGTTTTAATACCATTGGTTTCCTGGACAACCTCGGGAAATATTTTTTCAACTTCCTGCGAAATAAAACCTATGTGTTTTTTGCTGTTATCGGCTTCTTCCTTCATTAAATAATTAACGGGATTCAGTATCATAATTTTTAACAGTGTATTATCCTGAATGGGATCTATATTTTTTTTCATTCTTGCATCAGAAACATTATAATAGGAACCGTCAGAGGAGCTGATATATGATTTCCAAGCTCCATTGTAAGCAAAATAAAAGGAACTGGAACCATAAATATTCCACGGATAATAGCCGCCACCACTTGCGTCTGTTTCAAATCTGATACCGGAATAGTTTATATTAGAAGCGTTGTATGTTGT
>JADGPY010000031.1 GCA_017882205.1 Chitinophagaceae bacterium | reverse complement strand
CCCCAAATCTGATCTTTCCCTTGCAGCCACAATTTCACCTGTTCTTTTGTTATTGATTTTGGTCTTTCTAATGGGAAACCTAAAGCCCTATCCCAACATAAACTTGCCAACACCCCCAACGATCTGGAAACACCAAAGAGTACCGTATAGAATTCATACTCCTCCATTCCATAATGTACCAATAATGCTCCACTGTGCGCGTCAACATTGGGCCACGGGTTTTTTATCTTTCCAAGTGATTGAAGGATGGGTGGAACAGCTTCATAAATATTCCAAACGGTTTGTACTAAAGGATCATCCGGCATATGCTTTTTCCCAAATTCCATCTGGGCAGTAAACCTTGGATCGGTCTTGCGCAATACTGCATGTCCATAACCTGGAACTACTTTCCCTTCGGTCAATGTTTTCTTTACATATTCTTCTATTTGCTCTTTGGAAGGAAGATCAGTCTTCAATTCCTTTCTCATTTCAAATATCCATTTGATCACTTCCTGGTTGGCCAGTCCATGCAATGGACCAGCAAGCCCATTCATCCCTGCAGCGAAACTAAGGTAAGGGTCACTTAATGCAGAACCTACCAGGTGGGTGGCATGAGCTGATACATTTCCACCTTCATGATCCGCATGGATGGTCATGTACAAGCGCATAAGTTCCTTAAATTCCTCCTGCTCAAATCCCATCATATGTGCAAAGTTTCCAGACCAATCTAGTAAACCATTTGGCTGGATATGATCTCCAAATTTGTATTTACGACGATAAATATAGGCAGCCACACGTGGCAGGCGGGCAATCAAATCCATTGAATCATCAAATACTGCCTCCCAATAATCTTTTTTATTTAATCCTGCAGCATATCTTTTAGCAAATTGGCTTTCAGTTTGCAACGCCATTATGGCAATTACAAACTGGGTCATAGGATGTGTATTTAGAGGAGTTGCTTCAATGGTAGCAAATACATGGTTCGGAACATGACTCCTGCGTTGCCAAACGCTTGTTAGATGATGCACATCTTCTTCTGATGGCAACTCTCCCACAAGCATCAGGTAGAACAATCCTTCAGGCAAAGGCTCAGAACCTCCAGGTGCTTTTGGGAGCTTTTCCTGCAGTTCGGGTATTGAGTAACCTCTAAAACGGATACCCTCCTGCGAGTCAAGCAGGGATGTTTCAGTAACCAGGCCAGTTATCCCTCGCATACCCTGGAATACCTGGGCAAGGGTAACCTCTCCTATTACCTTATTCCCATGCTCCTTAAGAATTTCTTTGATCTCTGCGCTTGTTGCATCAGCTTTTGCTTTAAAACGATCCTGGATGACTCCCATAAATATTGATTGAGGTGGTAAAGTTATGGAATGAAATTACAATTCAATTACTTAGGCGCTTTTTTATATAAATACACCACCAACATTCCAAATACGAAATTCGGTGTCCATGCAGCCAGCCAGGGATTAAAGTTCCCTTTAACTGAAAATACTGTCGCGAAGCGGCTCACGAGAATATACAAAACAGTGATAACAACCCCCATTGCAAGGTGGAACCCACTGCCACCACGAATCCTTCTTGATGCCAATATAGCGCCGATCATTGTTAATATTACTATAGACACTGGAATTGTTACCCTTGTATATTGTTCAATCAATAATGAGTTCACATCCTCAGATCCTCTTATTTTTTCGAGACGAATAAATTCATTCAGATCCGGAGTGGATAGTTTATCCTTCATATATTCATCACGCTGTAGATCCCGTGGCTTGAAATTATATGCCATCTGCATGGTAGGCTTTTCATTAATGTCCTCATTTAAATCATTAAGACGCCTTTCCAATATCCTGTCAAGCCGCCACTTCCCGGTGGATGTATCCCATGTGATCGTTTCAGCACGCAGATTATAGACAAGCTTATTATTTTTGAATGTCTGAATAAAAAAAATATTTCCACTTCTTCTGGTAGTATCATAATAACGGATGCCTGCATACGAAAATGAATCCAGCCTGAAATAATAATTGCTTAAAGCAGAGGAGTTTTTGTATGCCTCGTAATTGAATTTAATATACCTGGCGTCAAAGGCCGCCCATTTTTGGTTGGCTCGTGGTAATAGTTGACGGTTTCCCCACAATAACAAGCCTGCCAATAAAATTCCTCCCACCAGGTAAGGTCGAAGAAACCTCGCAAAGCTTACACCACTACTTAGGATTGCGATCACTTCTGAACGATTAGCCATAAGTGATGTAAAAAAGATAACTGAAATAAATACAAATAATGGTGCCAGCATGGCATCCATTTTTGGAATGAATCCAAAATAGTAATCAGTGATGATCTTACTTAACGGAAGCTTGGTTTTTACTAAATCATCGGTCTTTTCACTAATATCCACTACCACGATTATTACAGTAAGTAGTACGAGGCAAAAGAAAAAAGTAGTGAGAAACTTTTTGAGAATATACCAGTCAATCTTTTTAATCATACTTCAGGCGGAATCAATATGCCCCAAAAGTAATCGAAAATATGCTGAGCAAACGTTTGGGGATGTTAAATGGAGAATGCATCTAATATTCTAAATCATGATAATCCCTGCCTATGCCGGCAGGCAGGCTAACTTAGAACTTAGAACTTAAAACTGGTTTTTCTTCTCCGGCATCAAAACCCCCCTAATCACATTCTGACCATTCAACAATAGCTTTGCTGCATCCTGCACATCTTTCACGGTTATTGCCTTTACGTATTTTTCGAAATCGGTGAAATAATGGATGTCATTGCCCGGGAATTTATTTTCTATCAATTCAGCTAGCCAGGCATTATTATCCTTAAGCCCAACTTTTTGTTGCTCCAGCCATTGTTGCTTTATTTTGTCAAGATTTAACTGCGATGGACCAAACTTTATCAAATCCTCTATTTCCTTATTCATTGCATTCAATAAGGTATCCACTTTTTCTGGCCCGCATGGAATTTGCAAAAAGTAAGCATAATGAGAATATGGTACTTTTTCAAATTGCAGGATGATACTGCCATCATAAATACCCTGTATTTTTTCACGCAGATCTTCTATGATTCGAATATTAAGTATTTCACTTACAGCATTTGCCTTTAACTGAAGAAGTTCGTTATAGGGTACTGAACCACTATAGATACTAACTATCAGGCTCTTTTGCTCCTTCCCTTTATACACAGTAAGGTTCACCCTTCCCCTTACAGGCCTGACATTATTATCCTTGAAACTATATTTTTTACTGGTAGAAGGCAGGCTCGCAATATACTTTTCAATTAAAGGGATTATCTGCTCCGGAGTACAACTTCCTACAAATATAAAATGCATTCCGTTCGCGTCTCCAAATCTTTCTTTGTAGATCTGCATGACCCTGTCAAGATCAATCTTATCAAAATATTCACTCTTTGGAATGGCAATAGGTGTTAGCGGATTATTATTAAAAATTACTTTATACAGCGTATCGATGAAAGCAACTTCCGGGTTTGCTCCTAGAAAAGCAGTTTGGGATTTACTCTTCTGAATAAAGGATCTGAAAAGTGAAGTGTCTTTTCTAGGCGACGTGAAATACAGGTACATCAGTTGCAGCATCGTTTCCATATCTTTCACTGAGCTATTTCCCGAAATACCCTCGGAGTGTGAACCAAAAGAGGCTGAAACGTTTGCGGTTTTTCCGGCCAATACTTTTCTTAGATCAACAGGGGAATAAGCTCCAATACCCATACTGGTTATTACGGAGGTCGCATATTCTGCATTGTACTTATCTTTTAACCCATAATTACTTTTACCACCACCTCTGACAGCACTCATCAAAACCTGGTCATTCTTAAAATCAGTACTTTTCAGTGTAACAGTAACTCCATTTGATAGTGTAAACTCTGTAGTACCACTCAAAGCATTTTTTGTCGTTGAAACAATCCTCCCAGCCACTGGGGTTTTGTTTAATAATTCTGAACTGACCACTTTTTCCTCATATGGCTTTATCGCTGCCTGATCTATTCCATTTGCAAAGGTTATTAGATCTTCCCCTGTAGGTAATGAAGATTTTCCGGATGGTTCAGGTCCGGAGAATGAAATGAATTTATTGTTATTTTCCTTCAGGAAAGAAGCCACATTATTTACTTCCGTCAGAGCGATCTGGGGAAGTAATTTTTTATAGTATCCATACTCCACTTCTATTCCGGGTATTGGCTCTTTCTTTAAGAAATTGCGTATGTATTCAGCCGCAAAGTTCGCTGATTCGCTTTTATTCCGTTCATTAAATGCACTCTCTGATGCCGTTAATAGATCCTTTTTGGCCCTTATAAGTTCCCCATCGGTAAAGCCATACATTTTTACTCTTTCAAGTTCCTCTAAAAAGGACTGGATAGGTCTTTTAGCATTCGAAGTGGATGCAACAACCTGTGCATTAAACGATTCATATCCCCTCGCAAAGTTTTCAAAACCCGTTGCTGCAAAAAGGAATGGTGGATTTTCCTGCTGTGTCAACTCTCTTAATCGTTGGTTTAATAAGGTTGTAAAGATCTCTTTAATAATATCTTGTTTATAATCGCTTAATGTTGTTGATGGATGTGATTTAATTGATGAATAATGAATTTCAGCTACATAATTGGTCGCTTCCTTATCCGTCACAACCATAGCTTCTGTCTTATCATACATCGGCACTTCCACTATATTTCGTGCTCGTTCCTTTGTTGGATTCGAAAGGCTGACAAAATACTTATTTATCATTTCTTCCGCCTTAACCGGGTCTATGTCACCCACCACCACTACAGCCATTAAATCAGGTCTATACCATTCCCTGTAGAACCGGCGTATACTTTCATAGCTTGAATTTTTTACGATGCTGTCTATCCCTATGGGCAGTCGCCTGGAGTATAATGAGCCTGCAAAGACCTTTGGATATAACTTACGTTGAATTCGTTCTTCTGCCCCTTTTCCAAGCCTGCTTTCTTCCAATACTACAGGCCGTTCGGCATCAATGTCCTCAGCCTTATCAGTAACGTTGTGTGCCCAGTCTTCAAGGATCTGGAACCCTTTTTCAATATTTCCAGGCTTATCTGTTGGTATGGGAAGAATATAAACAGTTTCATCAAAGCTAGTATATGCATTCAGATCATTCCCGAAGCTTACCCCGATAGTTTGTAAAAAGGAAATAATATCATGCTTTTTAAAATGGGTTGTGCCATCAAATGCCATGTGTTCATTAAGATGGGCCAGCCCTTGCTGGTCTTCATCTTCAAGAATGGAACCAGCATTTACCACAAGTCGTAATTCAATCTTTTGTTCAGGTTTTTTATTCTGGCGGATATAATAAGTCAGGCCGTTCGCAAGCACTCCAATCTTAACTTTTGGATCCACAGGAAGTTTCTCATCCTGGCCCTGGGCTACAACAAATTCCTGTGTAAGGAACAGTAACCCAGCAATAAAATAAAGAGAGTAACGGTTTAATTTTTTCAACATAGAATAAATTATTTGGCAAATATAACCGCCTGAAACCAATGCCTCTTGGATTGGAGGAAAAAACTACAAAAATACTTTTTCGCTTGTGTTTGAAGCGGGAAGATATCATGTAAGCAATCCCAAACAAGTATGCAAACTGTTTTTCCAATATGGAATTTGCAGATCGAGCAACCTTCTGATCTTTGATGTATCAAGAACAGAGTATTTCGGACGTTTTGCAGGTGTTGGATATTGTGAACTGGGAACCGGGTGAATCACACAACCACTTTTAGTATACTCTTTTATCGCAAGCGCAAATTCATACCATGTAGTCACTCCGGCATTGGCATAATTTACAATCCCGCCAGGAAACCTTTCATTCCCTATGATCATCATGATCACGAGCGCAAGATCAGCTGCATAAGTTGGACAACCAAACTGATCATTTACTACATTGATATTAGGTCGTTCGGCCATTATCTTCAACATCGTTTTCACAAAATTTTGTCTGAACGAAGAGTATAGCCACGAAGTGCGAATGATCACCGAAGATTGATTATAGTTCAATGCAAGATCCTCACCTTTTAATTTAGATGCTCCATAAACATTAACAGGCGAAATGCTGTGCTCTTCAGAATATGGTGTTTCTGATGAACCATCAAAAACATAATCTGTTGAGATGTGGATGAATGTAGATTTATGTTGACTGCAGATCTTAGCCAGGTTTCCAACCGCCTCGGCATTTACGAGGAATGCCAGCCCTTTTTCTGATTCTGCTCTATCCACCGCAGTATATGCTGCACAATTAATGCATACATCGATCTGCTGTTGCTCAAAATAATTCTTCACAGCGTTGAAATTCTCAATAGGCAAATCGCTCCGGGTAAACAAAAACTGGCAGCCAGGAAACGATGGTGCCAACCTCTGTAATTCCATTCCAAGTTGACCACCCGCTCCTGTGACTAATATTGTTTTTTGTAATAAATTTTCAGTCCACATATCTGAAATTATTTTTACACTCATAAAGCCCTGGATGGATCTTATCCTTTTCGGAAATGATCCTTTTATCTAAAGGCACTTGCCAATCGATATTTAATGAAGGATCATCATAGGCAATCCCAGCTTCGGATTCTTTATTATAAAATTCATCGCACTTATAAAAAACTTCAGCAGTTTCACTGATCACAGAATAGCCATGTGCGAATCCTTTTGGTACCAATAATTGCTTTTTATTATCTGAAGATAACTCTATGGAATATGCTTTACCATAAGTTGGAGAACCTTTCCTTATGTCGACAGCAACATCCATGATACTTCCACTTAGTACTCTTATTAGTTTTGTTTGCGCAAATGGATCCAATTGATAATGAAGCCCACGAATAACGCCATAAGTAGAGCTTGCCTGGTTATCTTGTACAAAATTAATATCGATACCGGCCACCTTAAAATCATTCCTATTGTAACTTTCATAAAAATATCCCCTGCTGTCTTCCCAGATCTTTGGTTCAAATATCATGAGATCAGGAAAAGATGTTTTTATTAGAGGCATATATAATAAAAGATTTTGAGATTTAAATGATAAGCTTTGAGCCGCCTTCTACTCATTGTGTTCATACTTTCTCCTGAAATACTCAATCGTTTCCACTAATCCTTCTTCGAATTTTCTTGTAGGTTGGTAGCTTAGCAGGTCCTTTGCCAGGGAAATATTTGCAAGTGAATTCATGATGTCGCCCTCTCTTGGCGCGCGATAGGTAGCTTCGTGATCGCTACCCAGGTATTTCCGTATCGTTAGGTATAAATAGTTTACGCTGAAGTTGTCACCAACTGCCACATTGTAAACTTTGTTAACTGCCCTGGGATCTTCAGTAAGCATCGCTTTTACATTTACCTGTACTGCATTTTCAACAAAGGTAAAATCCCTGGTCTGTTCTCCATCTCCATTTATGTATACTGGAGTTTTATTGATGATCCCTTTTACGAATAATGGTATTACAGCAGCATAGGGCCCATCCGGATCCTGGCGTGGTCCAAAGATGTTAAAATACCTTAATCCAATAACCGGCATTCCATATACATTGGCAAAAACATTGGCATATAGCTCATCAGCTCTTTTACTTACCGCATAAGGAGATAAGCAATTACCAATGCGATCCTCTTGTTTGGGAAGACTTGGTTCATCCCCATAAACCGATGATGATGAAGCGTAAACAAACTGCTTGACCTTGTTGTCAACAGCTGCTTTCATAATATTGACAAATCCACCCACATTTACATCATTGGTGTAAAAGGGTTCCTTTATTGACCGTGGAACTGAACCTAAGGCAGCCTGGTGGCTAACATACTCTATCCCACCACATGCCTTCTGACAATGGTCAAGGTTCCTGATATCGCCTTCCTGGAATTCAAAATTGCGATATTGATGTAATACTGCCAGGTTAGATTTAAAGCCATTTACCATGTTATCTATTACCCGTACTTTTTTAGCACCATTCTTCAGTAGGTATTCTGCAATATGCCCACCAATAAATCCAGCACCACCTGTTACAAGGAATGAAAGTTGGCTTAGATCTTTATTATGAAATATGTTAGACAAAATAGTTCTTAATTTTTATAAGCTCCAGTAAACTCTACTCGTTATCTTTCCCCTGTAAATCCCTTTCAGATCAGCGATTATTGCATGCTTTTTTGTAAGAGATGCAAATGTTTTATCATCCATTTTAGTATAATCATTATGTGGTACCGTTATGATGACTGCATCATAGTCGTCTGACAGTTTCGATGTCAGTTCAAAACCGTACTCGTGTTTGCATTCTTCGCTTGATGCATGAGGATCTGTCACATCTACATTCAGAAAATAGGATTTCAACTCCTTTACGACATCTGCTATTTTTGAATTGCGGATATCACTAACATTCTCTTTAAATGTTGCGCCCATTATCAGCACTTTTGCATCCTTTACATTTCCATTATGATGTATGATATGCTGCAAAACTTTTTTAGCCACATATCCAGCCATCCCATCGTTGATCACACGTCCTGCAAGGATGACCTGTGAATCATACCCAAGTTCTTTCGATTTATGCGTTAAATAGTAGGGATCTACGCCTATACAATGACCTCCAACAAGGCCAGGCTGAAATTTTAAGAAATTCCATTTTGTTCCTGCCGCTTCCAAAACCTCGAATGTGTTGATATTCATCTTATCGAAAATGATAGACAGTTCATTCATCAGTGCAATATTCAGATCACGTTGTGTGTTCTCAATGATCTTTGCCGCTTCTGCAACTTTTATTGAGGATGCTTTGTGAACTCCTGCTTTTACAACCAGTTCATATACTTTCGCAATAACATCCAGGCTTTCCTTATCACATCCGCTAACGACCTTTATAATACTGCTGAGTGTATGATCTTTATCACCTGGATTGATTCTTTCAGGCGAATAGCCTAGTTTAAAATCCTCAATATTTTTTAACCCTGATAGGTTTTCAATGATGGGCAGACAATCTTCTTCGGTGCATCCAGGATACACTGTAGATTCAAATACAACATAATCACCCTTCTTAATAACCTTGCCAATAGTAGTGCTGGCTTTTTGAATTGGAACAAGGTCTGGAACATTGTGTTCATCAACAGGTGTTGGTACTGCCACAATATAAAAACTCGCACTTTTTAATACCTCAAGGTCATTGGTGAATTCAATATCACACCCAATAAATGCTTCTTTTGCCAACTCCTGGCTTGGATCTATTTGCTTGCGCATCAATTCTATCCTGCTGGCATTGATATCAAATCCAATTACGGAAAGATTTTTTGCAAACTCAAGTGCAATCGGTAATCCAACATATCCGAGTCCGATTACCGCCAACTTCTTCTTCTTATCTAGTAGTTCTTGATACATAGAGAACAGTTCTAATTGTTGAGTTCTGTGCTTTTAAATTCCTTCGGCAACTTATATAAATCTTCTTTAGGCAATGCCTTAAAATAGTCATAGGTTATTTTCAAACCCTGTGAGCGTGATATTTTAGGTTCCCATTTCAATAATTCCTTTGCCTTCGTAATATCAGGTTGTCTTTGTTTTGGATCATCTAAAGGCAATGGTTTGTAAATGATCTTTTGGCTTGTACCAGACATTCGGATAATTTCTTCGGCAAAATCTTTTAATGATATTTCATCCGGGTTGCCCAGATTAACCGGGTTGGGATAATCACTCATAAGAAGCCTGTAAATCCCTTCCACCAGGTCATCTACATAGCAAAAGCTCCTGGTCTGACTACCATCTCCAAATACTGTAAGATCCTCGCCTCTCAAAGCCTGTCCTATAAACGCCGGTAGTGCCCGACCATCATTCAATCTCATCCTTGGGCCATAAGTATTAAATATTCTCACGATCCGCGTATCCAGTCCATGAAAAGTATGATAGGCCATGGTTATCGCTTCCTGGAATCTTTTGGCTTCATCATATACCCCCCGGGGACCTACAGGATTAACATTACCCCAATATTCTTCTGTCTGAGGATGCACTTGTGGATCGCCATATACTTCACTTGTTGATGCAACTAACATCCGCGCTTTTTTTGACAAGGCAAGACCAAGGCAATTATGCGTACCCAATGATCCAACTTTCAATGTCTGTATAGGAATTTTCAAATAATCTATCGGGCTTGCAGGTGAGGCAAAATGCAAGATGTAATCTATATTTCCTGGAACGTGAATGAACTTAGTAACATCGTGATGATAAAATTCAAACTGCTTTAGCTTGAAGAGGTGTTCTATATTTTTTAGATCCCCTGTGATAAGGTTATCCATTCCAATCACAAAAAACCCTTCAGCAATAAACCGGTCACATAAATGTGAGCCAAGAAATCCTGCAGCTCCGGTGATCAATACCCTTTTTTGTATGTTGGAATTATGATTCAAATTTTCTTATTATTTAAAGACTCAACAAGCAATAGGCAATAGGCAACATGCAAGTAGTTTAAAAACTATGAACTATGAACTTGTTACTGTCCTCCTTCCTATACTTACATAATGAAATCCATGCTCTTGCATTTGGGCAAGGTCAAATAAATTTCTACCATCAAAGATCACCTTGTTTTTTAACAATGAGCCGATCCTCGTAAAATCAGGGGTTCTGAATTCACTCCACTCGGTTGCGATTACCAGCGCATCTGCATCTTCCAACGTTACATATTGACCGGTAGCGAAAGTAATGGCAGTACCCAGTAGTTGCTTTACATTTTGCATCGCTTCAGGGTCAAACGCCGTAATAATGGCTCCTGCGCTTAATAATTCATCGATCATGTATAATGCAGGTGCTTCGCGGATATCATCTGTATTTGGTTTAAATGCTAATCCCCAAAATGCAATTTTTTTCCCTTTCAGGTCATTATGAAAATATTCTTTGATCTTAGGAAGCAAATGCAATTTTTGCTTATCATTTACCTCCATCACTGCATCCAGTATCTTAAAGTCATACCCTATTTCGCGAGATGATTGGACAAGGGCTCTTACATCCTTCGGAAAACAACTGCCCCCATATCCTACACCCGGAAATAAAAATCTCCTGCCAATTCGTTCATCACTGCCAATACCTTTTCTAACATAATCTACATCTGCGCCAAGTTTCTCACAAAGCTGGGCGATCTCATTCATGAAAGATATCTTTGTTGCAAGGAATGAATTGGCTGCATACTTTGTAAGCTCAGCAGATTTTTCGTCCATGTAAATGATTGGGTTCCCCTGGCGAACAAAAGGTGCATATAGATCGCCCAACACTTTCTTAGCTTTTTCAGATGAAGTGCCTATGATCACACGGTCTGGTTTCATGAAATCGTCTACTGCCACACCTTCCCGTAAAAACTCAGGATTACTTACCACATCAAATGTATGAGCGATATCAAGACCCCTGCTGTGTCCGCTAGCTATGATTGCATCCGTCACTTTATCAGCCGTCCCAACGGGTACTGTGCTTTTATCAATAATGATCTTGTAATCTTCCTGCTGAAGCAATCCGCCTATATCTTTTGCAACACCCAAAACGTACCTCAGATCTGCATTCCCATCTCCATCCGAAGGGGTGGGCAGGGCAAGAAAAATAATCTTTGCATCTCTGAAAGATTCTTCAAGAGAGGAACTAAAGTGTAAACGTCCCTCTTTTTGGTTTCTTAGGAATAATTTCTCTAGTCCTGGCTCATAGATGGGGATCTGCCCGGACTGTAATTTTTGTATCTTATTTAAGTCGATATCTACACAGGTTACATCATTCCCTGTTTCTGCAAAACAGGTGCCTGTGACCAGGCCAACATAACCAGTACCAACTACCGCTATCTTCATTTTATCTATTTATGAACTCCAGAACTTTGTTTACAATAAATGCCTGTTGCTCTTCTTCAAGTTCTGTATGAATAGGTAGTGAAATAACCCTTTCTGTCAACCAATCAGTGACAGGTAAGTTGTAATTGCTTCCACCAAAGGCATCGAACATTTTTTGACGGTGTGCCGGAACCGGGTAATAGATCATTGATGGGATACCCTGTTCAGCAAGAAAAGCATGTAATCCATCTCTATCAATATCTTCAAGAATAAGGGTATATTGATGAAATACATGTTTGCAAGTTGCGGCCCTAAATGGAGTGGTGATCTTTGTATGACCAGTAAAGCCATTATCATAATAATCGGCTGCCTTTCTACGGGCATCAATATACTGGTCAAGCAATGGAAGCTTAATATTCAGTACTGCAGCTTGTAAGGCATCAAGGCGGGAATTGCAGCCTATAATTTCATGGTAATAACGTTTCTTCTGCCCGTGATTAGCAATCATTTTTAATAATTCTGCAAGGCTATCATCATTGGTAAACATTGCTCCACCATCCCCATAACAACCTAAATTTTTACTTGGAAAAAACGAAGTGCAGCCAATTGTGCTGATACTCCCCGTTTTCTTTACAGTACCGTCATTGAAATAATAGTCTCCTCCAATAGCTTGTGCATTATCCTCAATGACAAATAAATTATGCTCCGTGGCAATGGCAAGAATTTCTTCCATTGGTGCAGCATGACCATATAAATGAACCGGCACAATTGCTTTTGTCTTCGGAGTAATTGCTTTCCTGATGGCTTCAGGATCAATGCAGAAGGTACGTTTATCCACATCTACGAACACCGGTTGCAAACGGAGCAAAGCCATCACTTCCGTTGTAGCAATATAGGTAAATGAAGGGGTTATCACTTCATCCCCGGGCTGAAGCCCTAATGCCATCATGGCTATCTGTAGTGCATCGGTTCCATTAGCACATGGGATGGTATGTTTTACATCAAGATAACTGGAAAGCTTTGCAGCAAAAGTATTAACCTGGGGGCCACCAATAAACATAGAACTGTCTAATACACCTAATACTGCAGCATCTACCTGGTCTTTTATGTTCAGGTATTGCTTCTTCAGATCCACCATTTGTATAGGACTCATACGCACTTTTTAAAAGTGTGCAAAGATAGCGATTGAATCAGGAAATAGAAATTCGAAAATATATCAAGGCGAATCGGTGATAAGTTTAGTTTTGCTGTTAAAATCAAGCTTTTGAGCAGGTTACTTTATATTATTTTTCTTGCCGTTTATCGTATAGGCATATCAGTTGTTGCAATATGGAATCAAAAGGCAAAAGCATGGATCACCGGGAGAAAGAATATCCTCGACAAAATAGCTATTGAACTTAAGACCAAAAACCCGGAGCAACCCACCATCTGGATGCATTGTGCCAGTCTTGGAGAATTTGAGCAAGGGCGTCCTTTGCTCGAACAGATTCGGACCATGGAACCAACATCCAGGATCATTATTACTTTCTTTTCACCTTCCGGCTATGAGATCAGAAAGGATTATGCAGCAGCAGATCATGTATTTTATCTTCCGATGGATGGTTCCCACAATGCGAGCCGCTTCATTGAATTAATAAATCCGTCCCTTGTGCTCTGGATAAAATATGAATACTGGCATTATTACCTGACAGAATTGAAAAAGAGGAGTATTACAACACTTTTGATTTCCGGGACTTTTAGAAAAGGACAACGTTTTTTCACCTCTTATGGAAGTTTTTGGAAAGAAATGCTCCATTGCTTCACACATATTTTCCTTCAAAATGAGTTGTCTGCCCAACTACTGGCTGAAATAGGAATTACTGAAAATGTTACTATATCCGGGGATACCAGGTTTGACCGGGTGATCAGTATTGCTGAAAATTATATCGACGTACCAGGGATCAATGAGTTTTGTAAAGGCCACCAGGTTGTGGTGGCGGGAAGTACCTGGGAAGAAGATGAAGCGGTATTTGTACACTATGTAAAAGCAAATCCAAATAAAATATTCATCATCGCCCCTCATGAAATTGATAAAGAAAACCTTGAGGATATTAAAAAAGAATTTCCAAATTCATTATTCTATTCGGAACTAACAAATCCTCAATTACCCGCAAACCCTATATCACCAGCCATTAACGTTTTGATCATTGACAGCATTGGCCTTCTTGCACGCTTATATAAATATGCCGATGTAACCTACGTAGGAGGAGGTTTCGGCGATGACGGGCTGCATAATATATTGGAAGCAGCTGTCTATGGCAAGCCTGTTGTCTTCGGACCTGAGATTGATAAAAATTTCGAGGCATCCGATATAATCGATGCAGGAGGTGCCATATGTATTGAGAATGCTATAGAGCTGGAGGCTGTCTTTAATGAAATATTTAATAATGAAGTGGAACTGAAATTAAAAAGTGCTGCAGCAAAAGAATATGTGTACAGCAATGCAGGAGCTACCAAAAAAGTTATGAGCTATCTGCAGGAGCAAGACCTTCTCTCACGAAAACCGCCTTCTCACTAACTGATCAAATTGCTTCACCACTTCATGATTGTCTTTCCACCCAATTTTGACTTTTAATTCCCGTTGTATCCAATATTGCGCTTCGGGCAATATGGTAAAATTATTGATCGTCTTAATGCTTCGTTCATACATCGCTTCATCTCCCCTGAATAATTCGTTGATGAATAAAAAGCGATCATTTATACCTATCGCTTTTTTAAGGTCCTTAATAGGCGAATCAGTCAGTTTATCTGACATTTCGATCTTAATTTCTTTCAATTTATCATTTACTGATTCAGCAAAGGCTACGACAGCCGCATTTATCTCAACCTCTTTTTTTAACGGAGTTTGATGGGTAAGAGTAGGTACATCTTCAATAGGATCGAATAACAAAGCAGGGCGGGCGTTAGAGCTCATTTGATTCTTGGCTTCTGCATTCCGCTTGATCTCGT
>JADGPY010000269.1 GCA_017882205.1 Chitinophagaceae bacterium | reverse complement strand
TGTGTCTCTGTGTTTCTGTGTCTCCGTAATTCAAAAAAGACCATGATTAAAGGATTAAATGATTTCATGGCTAAATAATCAAATCATGACAATCCTCAAATCAGGCGAATCAAGGTTCAGACAAATTATGCATGGATTTAAAGCGGCTTACTGGTATACATTTCAATGAGGTTTCGAAGGTAAAGGGATAATTGCTAACTTATATTGGCAATTGGCGTGCCACAAACCCTAGCCTTTAGCCTTAAGGGGTTGCACAACGCGAAAATTATATTTACATTTATATCCATATTCCCGCTCAACTTCTGAATAAACACTCCCGAACAGTTTTTTACGAATTAATAACCTTTTAAATAAATGGTATGCAACTTAATTTATTACAGAGATATAAACATCTTATACTGGTATTTGGTGTAGGGCTAACAATGATTTGCAGTAGCTGCTATACATATCGCGTGCAGACACACGCCCAGGCAGGCACAGAAGTAACCACAGTGAATGCCAACTCTTTTTTCTGGGGGCTTTTACAAAGCCCAAAAGAAGGTATCAAAACTCCCATTTGTGATTCACTTGACATCAATGGCATGTCAGTGGTCAGAGTAAGAACAAACCTTGGCTATGCATTGATCACTGTAGCAACCCTCGGCATTTGGTGTCCCATGAAGATCGATTACCGATGCAGTAAACCTTGTCAAAAAATTGGGCATTTATAAATCAATAAGCCATGAAAATATTTAAAACAGGTGCCACTAACTGGCAGAACAAGCATGAAACATTTATTGAAAACATACATAACCTCTACGAGTTAGGGAATGAACCATCTCTTGATCCCCTGGGTGGTTATAATGATGCAACCAAAGGATTGCAAAATCTGATAAGTGAAGCTATTCAATCCAAATTACCACTCCGTGCATTAGGAGCCGGCTGGTCATGGATGAAGATTGCTACTGCGCAGGGAGGATTGATGTTCGATACAAAACCATTGAATACAATCTTTGATATTTCAAAAGACAGTGTTAACCCTGCCTACAAAGGAGATATTAGTAAGCTCTTTTTCGCCCAATGTGGTAATGCTGTATGGGAGCTGGGAAGGTACTTGCGTAATAAAAATCTTTCTTTAAAGACCTCAGGAGCCAGCAATGGACAAACCATTGCAGGTTTGATTGCTACCGGTGCTCATGGATCTGCATTTGATTTTGGACCAGCACAGGAATTTGTGGTAGGCTTACACATCATCGTAAGCCCTACCAGGCATATTTGGCTGGAGAGAAAGTCTACACCAATTGCATCTGCAGCCTTTATTCAAAATCTACAGACAGAACTTGTACAAGATGATGACCTCTTCAACTCAGCCCTCGTTAGCATGGGCAGCTTTGGTATTATACATGGAGTAATGATAGAAACAGAGGACCTTTTCCTCCTGGAGTGCTATTTGCGCAGAATGCCTTATGATGATGCGCTCAAAAATTTAATGACCACACTGGATTTTAGTAAGGCAAAACTTCCCTGCGGTAACGAAAGACCCTATCATTTCTCTGTTAATATCAATCCTTATGATTTAGCAGGGGGTGCCTATGTAACAACAATGTATAAACGCCCTTATCGCAATGATTACCAGCGCCCGGTGGACAATCCCGATGGTGTTGGCCCGGGTGATGATGCAGCAGTATTTGTTGGAAAGTTGACTGATGCCTTACCAACCATTGTACCTGGCCTTGTCAACAAATTAGTCGCTGGTGCATTCACTCCTTATGAAAAGGTGTTTGGTACTCTGGGAGAAATATTTGATAATACCACCCTTTATGGAAAACTATTGAGCGCTGCTATTGGGATACCAATTACATATGTGAACAGGGTAACAGACATTTTGTTGGAGATCAATAAATCCAATGGTCCCTTTGTTGGTTTGTTTGCTTACAGGTTCATTAAAAAATCGAGAGCAAAACTGGCATTCACAAGGTTTGATTACACCTGTATTCTTGAACTTGATGCAGCCTCATCGGAAAAAACGAAAGCATTTTATACAGCAGTTTGGACAAGGCTCGACAAGGAAAACATACCTTTTACTTTTCATTGGGGGAAAATGAATGAATTGGATTATAATCGGATCCAAAAGATGTATGGCAAAGACGCTGATACCTGGATCGCTTCAAGAAATAAATTATTGGATAAAGACACTCTTAAAGTTTTTACCAACCCCTTATTGCAACAATGGGGTTTGGATAAACTGTTATGACATATTTACCTAAAACACCCCCTAAATGCGCTATTTATTATTATTGGCACACTGCTGTTTTATACCACTATTGTTGAAGGCACAAATCCCTGCTAATATCATTACCGAATTAAAAACCATTAATACCACCGTTTCTAATGTCCCCTGCAATAAGGGATACGGCAATATAATTTCGAACAGGGGGTTGAATTTATTTCTCGCTGGCAAAATAGGAAGCTATCTTTCTGAAGGAAATGATCTCTCCTTTTATAAAAATAATATTACCATGGATGCTGCGGATGGATTGTTAACTGTTAACCACAGCTTATTCCAGGCCACAGGGATTGATGAACAAGTGCGAGGATTTATGGTAGTTGGGGTTAAAGCAAATATTGCTGATGGTTTTGCAGCGGCTTTTGACGGAAAAAAGTACACTAACGATTTTGGGTTTACCATCAGACAAACATGGATAGCAAAGGCAACTACACATTTCGAAAAGTGCGGTCAAAAACAGCCAGATGGCACAATCGCTCCAAAAGGCCAGAAATTGGTTATGGATGCATTAAGAGCTGGAATATTACATACCCTGGAACTTGAGATCAACGAAAAAGCAGCGGATTTTGAAGTCGCTTTAAACCTTATTGATTCAGCAAATGATGTCCCGGGCCAGGATTTAAATACGGTAAAAGTAAAAGCACGTGAGAATTTTTATGCAAACCTTAAAGATGAATACACCAGGAAGTATGCGGATATGCAAGCCCAGACGTTGCTTACCACCAACGACTATAAATGCATTAGCACATCGTGGACAAGTATTAGTGGTTATATACCCTTAATTCTTGAGAGATTTAATGTTGCCAAATCACTGACTACATCATTTAATCAAAAACATGCTTATCCTTTGGGCATAACACTCAGTCATACTCATTTCTGGGAAAGCACAAAGTTCGGCAGGTTGTTTATTACCCTTAGCGGACAAGCATTTTGGAATAACTCCAAAGAAAGTCACGCTTTAAATGAAGTTAGCGTTGGGGCATATAAAATCCTTGGCGGAGCCGACACCATTAACGTAGCAAAGTTAAATTCTAACGATGTCTACATTGGATCCTATTCCACTTTCGTAACTCCCCTTTTAAAAGGAAAAATTGTGTATGTACCAACCGACTGGCATTTTGGAATCGCGTTGACTATAGAAAAAAACTTTGGGACCTACCAGGCACTAAATGGCACTTTGGGAGTTCCCATTGTTTTAATTGATAAGCATGCCAATCCATCTGTAAATTTCGAATTCCAGGTACATTATTTTGATTTGAGTAATATCGTAATACCGGGTAAAAAAATATTTGCTAAAACTTCAATTGGATTAACGGTGGGAGTTCCGTTTAGCAAGATTATCTATTGAGCTTGACAGGCAGTTACCTACCTCCTTTTCATCAAACTATGTCTGCCATGAAAACTACGTCTTAATCTTTTGCGCCTTGCCATTTTTTGTTGGAGCCGGGAAGATCGCCTTTCCTGACGTTCAATTTGTTGACCGGAAGAAGGAGGAGTAATGGTTCTTTGCTGTATGATAACATCAGCCTTAGCTGCATTTTCCCTGGTAGCAGGATCTTTGGCTTTTTGGTCAGCCTTTTCTTTTATAGATTGCCCTAAGGAAACCATCATGAAACATCCGAAGATCAACGTGAGAGTAAGTATTTTTTGCTTCATATATTAGCACAGTTAATTAAAGTTAATCTAATTTTCTCTATATTTCTTGCTTCTCGGGAAAACAATCAATTTCGTGCCTTCCGTGACAACCCCTTTCAATTGAAGCGAGAAACAAAAATGCCGGCATGATCGATTACATCAATGCCGGCCCGTTTTAGCCTTTAACCCTTCAAACCGTAAGTTCTCTCGCTTCTAGCGAAACGAGATTTTCAACCCTAAAGTAATACCTGTTTTCTACTTTTTTACATCTATTTAGTAACTGGACATATTAGGGTAACAAATGGTCATTCCCTGGCAGCCATTTTCAAACGAAGTAAAAGGTTCAAAAATGGTCTACTTATTGCTTTGGGTCTATTGTAACTTTCTAAAACAATTAATAATGAAGAAGGAAATACGACTAATTCTTGCTATTTTATTGTCGATACCATTTGCAGGGTTCTCACAAAGAACTGATACTCTTGTTAAAAAGCTGGATAGCCTTAACAAGAAAACCGAAGCTGCCGGGGGCCAAACTAATATTATCAACCCCAAACACTACAATGAGAATACCAACCTCAACTTCAAAACCTATTTCGTATTGCTCGGAAGCGACCTGAAGCAGGAATTTACTAAGCCTTTTCATATGACAGGCAAGGATTGGGGCAAATTTGCAAAATGGGCAGTGGTTTTTGGTGCAGTAGCCCTATCGGACGAACCCATACAAAAATTTTCCATCAGGCTTTTAGATAATAATCCCGGCTTACAACATGTGAGTGATTATGTAACCAGGTTTGGCGCAAGCTACGAATTCTATACCCTTGCTGGCTTCGGGGCCTATGGTATTATTTTCAAAAGCAATAAAATGAAAACCACCACACTACTGGCAACCCAGGCGTATATTACAGGAGGTGCCCTGGAGAGTATTTTGAAATATATTTCTGGCAGAACGAGGCCTTCGGTATATGGTTCTACGCTGGAAGCTGAACCAAATTTTTTGGGGCCTTTTGCTCCAACAGCCAAAGATGCGAATGGTAAAAATATATATAGTTCTTTCCCTTCAGGACATACCACGGTAGCCTTTGCAGCTGCAACAGTTTTTGCAAAGGAATATAATAATACCCCAATAGTACCCATTATTGCGTATAGTGCTGCAACCCTTGTTGGCTTAAGCAGAATAGCCGAAAACGTGCACTGGGCTTCAGATGTATTGACTGGTGCTACAGTCGGATATCTTGCAGGTATGGAAGTTGTCAATAATTATCATAGATTCATGAGATTGAGACAGCCTAAAAAAGGTATTGTTTCATTCACCATGCAGCCGTTCTATGGTAAATTGTTGCCGGAAGTGGTGTATAATTTTAGATAAATTGGCAGAGGATAGAAACAATAATAAAATATTCAAAATTACCTGGATAAGCCTTTTAATTATTTGCCTGTTTTTATTTACCCTATTTGTTTTTTGGCTGATTGCTACTGAAATTGTATTGGAACACGAAAACAATTTCGATCTTTTTGTTTTCAAAATCATGGATTCCATTATCTCTGCCCGAACCACCAATATCATGTTGGTGATCACCTTTTTTGGTTCCACATTATTCTTGCTTCCCGCATATCTTATTCTATCCGGATATTTCCTTTTTAAAAGAAGCAATAAGAAACTATCCATACAAGTTGCTACCATTGGCCTGACGAGCACCATGGGGCTATTTATACTGAAAGATATTTTTCACCGATCCAGGCCTTCAGATGAGTTGGTAGCCAATGTACAGGGCTTTAGTTTCCCCAGTGGACATTCCTTTTCATCCTTCACATTTTTTGGACTGATTACTTATCTTATCTGGAAAACTCCAATAAAGAAGAGATGGAAATACTTATTTTCATTGACCCTATTTTTATTGTGTTGTTTGATTGCCACCAGCAGGGTGTACCTGCATGTTCATTATGCCAGTGATGTAGTAGCGGGATTTTGTCTTAGTATTGTTTGGCTTATCATTTCAATATGGTTATTAAATAAAATCAGAAAGCAGCAGGTAGTTGCGCAGTAATACTAGCAAAGGTTGGGATCAAAAGTGTGCACTGCAGATACCTACAAACTATTATCAAACTGCATCTTTTCTTCGTTGCTCTTTTTAAGTAGCTTGCCAAAGTGATAACTAACACCCAGGTATAGAATTTGGGCATCTCTTTTACTCATGATGGTCTGATTTAAAAACGAGGTATTTAATTCTGTCTTTTGCTCTAGTGTTCTTAACAGATCAGACCCCGTAAGTGTAATGGATATTTTCTTTTTAAATAGATCCTGGCGAAGACCTGAGTTGAATACAAATGAAGCATATAATTTTCCTTGTGGCGTTAACTGCGCAGATCGATAATTACTACTGATCTGTAACATTGTGCCAGATGTGATAGCGAAGATTGTGTTGAAAGTAGCGCTCATCGAGACAATCGATTTCTTTGAACTAAAGCCAAGGGAAGAGGCATCAATGGTATTGTAAAAAAAGTTCGCATTCAGGTTGACACTGAAAAATTTTGCCGGCTTGGCAGAAAAGATCAATTCAAGTCCGGAAGATTGATCATTTGATAAGTTCTGTTGTGTTGTGAGTAAGGTTGAATCATCCAATTTAGTAATCACCTCTGTGAAGGCGTATTGTTTATAGGAATAATACAGGCTTGGTACAAATGAAACTTTATCATCCTGGTATTTATAACCAAGTTCAACTGAATTGGTGATCTCTGGTAGTAGCTTTGGATTTCCAACTCTTAGATTTCTGGGATCGCGGTATTCCGGGAAAGGGTTCAGATCGTCAGCTTCCGGACGATAAACCCTACTGCTATAGTTTAATTGAATATCGCCATGAGGTAATTTATAGCTCAAATGAATAGTAGGATAAAGTTTAAAGAAATTGTTTGTGATAACAGAATCTTTCGTTACCAGGGTTGCATCAATATCTGATTGTTCCATCCTTAGGCCTGCCAGATAACCAAACTTGCTATAATTATATTGGTAGGTTGCATATAAAGCGTTTATGGCCTGCTCATAAATAAAGTTATTCGTCTTCATCGGGTCCTTGACAAACTTATTCATTGTGATATCATAAAACTCACCATAGTACACAGGCTTCTGTAAGGTAAAAGATCCATCATATCCAAGTTCCAGCCTGGAATTCTCGGAGATGGGCCTGGAATAATCTATTGCAAAGTGATCCAGGTTCTCCGAATGTTTGATCAACGTGTTATCGTAGGAATTAGGTGCCAGCGGATATTTGTAGACATTTGTGTAGTGATTATCCTCCACCTCATCCTGGATGGCTTTGTTATATTCGAAACGTATCTCATGACCTTCAATATTAAAATTGTATTGCCAAAAAATAGTTGCATCCTTTTCGATCTCGGTTTCGGGATCATAGCGCAGCCTATCATACTGTTGTATGAGGTCATGATTAAGGTTATAGAAATACTTATTGACAACATCTTCTTTTTTCATAAAGCGGTAGGAATAGTTTAGCGATCCACCAATACAATTGTGAAGGTCAAGAGCATATTCAGCCCCTATAGTTGCTTTATGTCCCAATGGCTTTGAAAGAGATTGATTTGGCTCATCGTAGTAGCCCTGGATCTTGCCGGTTGAATCAAGTTGCTGCCGGTTGATTATATTCATCCTTGACCGGTTATCGCGCCTGATGGCATAATTACCATAAAGATTAATTCTACCTGGACTATAGTTCAGGCTTATACTACCATTGTAACGGTCCTTATTACCTGCATTTGCAATGGCCGATCCGTTGAATCCGGTCTTGCTATTTTTCTTCATGACAAGGTTGATGATACCGGACGTGCCATCAGGCAAATACTTTGCTGAGGGATTAGTGATCACTTCAATCCGTTCAATTGTATTGGCAGGCATTTGTTCAAGCACTTCTGCCCTTGATTTACCCATCTGGGGCGAAGGCTTGCCATTGATAAGGATCATGACTTCTGTAGATCCCCTGAGGCTTATATTGCCATCAATATCTACTTCTACAGAGGGGATATTTGTAAGGATATCACTTGCTGATCCACTCCCGGACATAACGTCCTGGCCAACATTGTATATTTTCCTGTCGATGGATGAATTCAGGAGTGATTTCCTGGATAAAACAACAACAGTTTTCAGTTGTTTCGAAGAGGAAGACAATGCAATTACACCAGTATTCACTTTTTGCCCCGCAACGTTAACAGTATCCAGTCGTTTTTCATAACCAATAAAAGTAAATGCCAGTACATACTTTCCTGGGGTTACCTTTTCCAACATGAATTTCCCCTTGCGATCAGTTGCAGTAGCTTTTACTACAATACTATCCTGCAAGAGTTGAACACTGGCTAATTCAATTGGAAGTTTGGTATTTGAATCAATGATTGTTCCGGAAATGCCTAAGGTAGTTTGAGCGGAGGCGTTTAGAGAAAAGAATAGAATAATGACAGGTACAAGCTTCCTCATTATTTCACAAATTGACGACAAATTCATTTGCACCCTCCAGTTAATTATTTTCAGGTGTCAAAAGTACTGCAATCAAAACAATATCAGAAGATTGGGGATTGTTAACTTTTCCACCATAAGTACCCTATTTTAAAGGGTCACTTCGTGTTCTCTATGAAAATTCTTTGTGTCTTTATGTGTTTGTGGCAAAAAAAATGTTCTTATTGTTCTATGGCCTTACAAACCTTATATACATCCACAGCAATCGTATAAATATAATTGAACTGGTCAACCACCGATTTTACCTTTATGAGGGTAGCCTTTGTTTCAGTCTCGATAAGGCCTTCATTTAATTCCTGTTGCCGTTTGACAAACAACACTTCTGATTGCTCATTTAATTTCCTTATGGATTCTTTACCAGGTAATGCATCATTAACCTGGCTATGTTGAATAACTGCAACTGAAATGGTAAAATACAGGATGGTATCATTCATTACAGCTTCAATATCTTTTGACCTAAATGGGTCTTTCATTGACTTCAGGTAAAACGAAAGAGTTGCAATGTGAGAGCTCAATGTATGATTGAGCACTACAAAACGATGAATGTGTTCAATTCCTTTTTGGTGGCGTTTAGGCTCAGACAACATCCTGGCAAAAGCATCGGAAACATTTGCAAGTGCTACCAATGCACGCTTTCTTGCCGGTAGTTGCGCTTCCGGTAGTAACGTTGAACCAGGAATAAATGCGGCTCCAACAGCACGATAATACCGGATATTATCTTCCAGAACATTGATCATGAATGAACGAATGCTACTATGCTCCCAGGAAGGCATTAAAAACATGCTTGCCAAAAAGGCGATGACAGATCCAATGAAAGTATCGATCAATCTATCCGTTAGTACTACCTTAAAATCATTTGGATATAATAAATGAAAGAACAATACAAGGTAAGGGGTCATCAGCATCACATTCATGAAGTAATTTGTGCGCATAAAAAAATAACTACTCACCATGAAGACGATCATGATCGCAAACAAGATGGAATTATTCTTAATGAGGAATAATACAATGACGCCCAGAATGATCCCAAAAAATGTTCCTATCAGCCTGTCCTTATTCCTGCTTTTAGTAAGGCTGTAAGCTGGTTTTAATATCACCACGATGGTCAGCAGGATCCAATAGCTATGTCCCAGATGTAATGGAAGGGATATAAGATATCCCACCAGAACGGCAATGGATACACGAAGTGAATGACGGTAAATAGAAGAGCTAAGTGTCAGGTTGTCAATAAACCATTCCGGCTTGATTCTTTGCTGATCTCTCAAAGTATCGAAGTCGATTGGTTGTAATGATTTTCGCTTCAGCTTCTGATCATAAGATGTATAATGATGCAGGATTTGGATGCGATCGGAAAGGTCCTCTATATTACCTAAGATCCTGCCAAGGTTTAAGAAACCTTCCACGTTTTCGGCAGACATATAACTTTGTCGCAATTCATTAAAATGATCTCTCACTTTTTTAATCAGGGGAATCATGGTCTCATTTGGATGTGAAGCAGTTCCACTTTTAACTGCCACCCCTATATCATCCAGCTCATTGGAAAGCTTCATAATGATCTCTTTCAATTCTTCAAGGATAGTTGTTACATCAAAATATTGATGAAGGCTTTCATACTCCTGGTATGAGGTCATTACACTTTCAAAAAGGTCAGCAATATCAAGATAGATCATTACAAGTATCCTTCCTATATGGGTAGATTCCTTTACAATAGTTCTTGTTTTAAAAAGTAATTCGCTCACCAGGGTTTGAGTTTCCTGAACTTTTACCTGTTGTTGAAGGAGATGCCTGTAGTTTTCATCATAAGCAACATTTTTATCATAGAATAAAGCGCGCGTTCTTAAGTAGGATGCGGTGGCCTGGATGCAATCTCCCAATATCTGTTGTATTAGTTTGTAGGGCCTTAGCCGGTGAAGGGCGAGGCTGAACAACATATACCAAACCCCACCCATAAGGATGTACAATGCATTCATAAGAATATCCCTGCCGTACAATGGATGTTGCAGGTTGAGTATCATTACGAGGATGGCGGCTAGCCCAATAGAACCTCCCCTGGCACCATATACCGCAGCCATTGAAAAAATAAAGCTCAGTAATAAAAGAATGATTCCTAACAATACCGGGGAGTGCACTGCGAGTGCAATAATGATCGCGGTAAGAAAAATCAGGATGTTGCAGGCAACCATTCCGTTTCTGCGGTGGTGAACAGGGCCTGGATTATCTGTGGCACTCACACACAATGCCCCTACGGATAATACAATTCCCATGGCAAGCATATCAAAATAACTCAATACCAGCGCGGGTAGTAATATACCGGTGCTTATACGAAAGGCCTCGCTTAAGTAGCGGCTGTTTAGAAAGCTTTTATAATTTTGGGAGTATTGCACGAGGTGCAAAAATAGACCTTGATTTGCTTGATTAGAGGATTTACATGATGTTGTCTGAACCTTGATTCGCTTTAAAGAAAACACCTCCAATACCAGTAACTTTTTTCATAATTGCTTTTTTTTTATTTTTTGACACGAAGACACGAAGAAACACGAAGAGACTTAGCATGCTACGTCCCTTCGTGTTTCTTCGTGT
>JADGPY010000268.1 GCA_017882205.1 Chitinophagaceae bacterium | reverse complement strand
GCGAAGAAAATTATACCGGCATTGCCGATTATCGGGGTCTGGAACATGTTTTGCGAATGGAAAATGTTTTTGTTCATATCTATGGTAAAAAACAAACCAAACCGGGAAGAAAAATGGGGCATGTAACTATCCTTAGTAAAGAGCGGCAGCAACTGGTACATACCGCTCATAAAATAAAACAAATCCTTAAAGTGATAGGCACTTAAAAATCTTTAAATTGCACGCTATTTGAATTCACATCCTGTAAAAAGCAATTAAGTATTTCTTAACCATTTTAATAAAACTGATGTTCTGGAAATTTATCTGCAGTAGTTTTTTTTTAATTAGTATAATATCCTGCAAAAGCAAATCAACAGAAAAAAAAACAACGCCAACAACCCAGCAAGGCAGGCAGCAGCAACCGCAAAAAGTTGATGCTGTTATTGTGGCTCCTCAAAAAATTACCGAAAGTATTGAAGTGCCAGGTACTTTAACAGCATCCGAAAGCACTGAGATACATCCTGAAGTATCAGGAAGACTTACCATGCTTAATGTGAGAGAAGGCGCTTACATTGGCAAAGGCTCAGTAATAGCAAAGCTCTACGATGCAGACCTGCAGGCTCAATTGAAAAAATTGCAGGCGCAGCTTAACATAGCTAATCAAACTGCTAATCGTCTTTCTCAGTTACTTAATATCCAGGGAATCAGTCGCCAGGATTATGATATGGCTGTGCTTAATGCAAATAATATCCGTGCCGACATAGAAATAGCAAAAACAAATATTGCAAGAACAGTGGTGCGCTCACCTTTTTCAGGAAAACTTGGATTAAAAGAAATAAGTGTGGGAGCATATGTTACGCCGCAAATAGTTATTGCTGTTATAAAAAAAACCAGTGATCTGAAACTGGATTTTACAATACCGGAGAAATATATCAGTGAAGCGAAACCTGGGAAAATGGTATTTTTTACTGTAGCAGGTTCGGATATAAGGCATACTGCTAAAATTATGGCGACTGAATCGGGCATTACAGAAAATTCCCGCAGCCTGAATATAAGGTCAACTGTAGTGGGAAATGATCCATCACTTGTACCCGGCGCTTTCGCAAACGTGATGCTTGATTTTGCACCGGACTATACAGCACTCATGGTTCCAACACAAGCTGTTATTCCGCAGGCGAGAGGCAAAAAGCTTATTGTTTACAGGCATGGCATTGCAAAATTTATGGATGTTACAACAGGTGTAAGAGATTCAGCTAATGTACAAATACTATCAGGCATAAATGCAGGTGATACAATAGTTACAACAGGTTTAATGAGCGTTAAACCCGAATCAAAAATTCTAATAAAAAATATTATAAAAACAGCTCAGTCTGTCGAAAGTTTTAAACAATGAGGTTTCGTGAGAAGTGAAAGGTGAAACGTCAAAAGTGAGTGATAAGTTTTTTTACATTTGTCATTTCACATCTCACGATTAAAATAAAATATTAAATCGCACCAAAAGGAATATGAATATTTCAGAATTAAGTTTAAGAAGACCCGTATTAGCAATTGTGCTTAGCATGGTAATTGTTCTGTTTGGTGCAATTGGTTTTAAATATTTAGGAATTAGAGATTATCCTGCTATTGACCCTCCTAATATTAGTGTGCGAACTTCCTACGGCGGCGCTAATCCTGATATTATTGAAACACAAATTACAGAGCCGCTGGAAAAAGGAATTAACGGGATTGCCGGAATAAAAAACATTACATCCTCCAGCAGCTCAGGCTCCAGTAACATTAATGTAGAATTTGAATTGGGTATTGACCTGGAAGCAGCTGCAAATGATGTACGGGATAAAGTTTCGCAGGCAGTCCGTTCTTTGCCAACCGATCTTGAAGCGCCGCCTGTAGTATCAAAAGCTGATGCAAGCTCCGATGCTATTATTTCCATGACGGTACAAAGCGACACCCGTAATCAATTACAAATAACCGAATGGGCAAATAATGTTTTATTAGAAAGATTACAGACAATTCCCGGCGTTAGCGGTATCCAAATATGGGGTGAAAAACGATATGCAATGCGTATCTGGTTTAAGCCCGATAAATTAACAGCATATTCATTAACACCCACCGATGTGCAAAATGCATTACTCAAGGAAAATGTTGAATTGCCGGCGGGAAAAATTGCAGGAAATGCGACTGAACTTTCGGTAAGAACTTTCGGAAAATTAAATACAGAGGAAGAATTTAATAATGTAACCATAAAAAATGTAAATGGATCAAATGTGCGTATCAGAGATATTGGCGAAGCAGTTCTTGGTCCTGAAAATGAAGAATCTCAATTAAGAGAAAGCGGTATTCCTATGATCGCACTTGCAATTATTCCTCAACCCGGTTCTAATTATGTTGCTATATCCAATGAATTTTATAAGCGCTATGAAGAGATAAAAAAAGAAATGCCTGCAGATATCAAGCTTAATATAGCATTAGATCAAACCAAATTTATTAAGAAATCAATATCAGAAGTAAAAGATACTTTAATGATATCGCTGGGCTTGGTGATACTTATTATTTATTTATTTTTCAGAGATTGGCTTCTTGCATTCAGACCTTTAATAGATATTCCTGTATCACTCATTGGCGCATTCTTTATCATGTATCTCTGCGGATTTACAATTAATGTTTTAACGCTGCTGGCAATTGTTTTGGCAACAGGTTTAGTAGTAGATGATGGAATTGTCGTCACGGAAAATATTTACAAAAGAGTGGAGGCAGGAATGAATAAATGGCAGGCTGCAAAGGAAGGCTCTAAAGAAATTTACTTTGCAGTTATTTCAACATCCATAACACTTGCATTTGTATTTCTTCCAATTGTTTTCCTTGAAGGTTTTGTAGGACGACTCTTTCGTGAGTTTGGAATTGTTGTAGCAGGCGCTGTTTTAATATCTGCGTTTGTATCATTAACATTAACGCCTGTTTTAAACGTTAAGCTCACTAAAAAAAATATTCATAAACATTCATGGTTCTATAACAAAACAGAACCTTTTTTCCGCGGCATGGAAAGTGGTTATAAAAATTTACTGACAAGATTTATGAAGGTGCGCTGGATGGCTTTTGTAATTATTGCTGCTTGTGGTTTAATAATATTTTTTATCGGTAAAGGTATTCCATCAGAGCTTGCGCCAATGGAAGACAGGAGCCAGTTTCGCTTACAGCTAACAGCCCCTGAAGGCACTGCTTACGATTATATGGATAAGTATGTTGACAGAGTGAGCAATTTTGTGCTTGATTCAGTCCCTGAAAAACAAACGGTATTGTCAATGACAGCGCCGGGATTTGCAGGTGGATCAACCAATTCCGGTAACGTTCGGGTTGCGTTAGTGGATCCAAAAGATAGAAAGCGTTCTCAAAAACAAATAGTGGAAATGGTGAACCGCAACCTTTCAAAATACAATGAAGGAAGAGCATTCGCCATTGAAGAACAGACCATTGCTGTTAACCGTCGTGGAGGGCAGCCGGTACAATTTGTTATCCAGAATAATGACTTTGATAAATTAACTGAGGTGCTTCCTAAATTTTTAGATGAAGCCAATAAAAACCCTGTGTTGCAAGGCGTAGATGCGGATCTTAAATTTAATAAACCTGAATTACGAATTAATGTTGACCGCTTAAAAGCAAGTGAGTTAGGGGTTACTGTAGATGATGTATCTCAAACTTTGGAGCTTGCACTGAGCAATCGTCGCTTAGGGTATTTTACAAAAGAAGGTAAACAATACCAGGTGATGGGGCAGGTTGATCGTTCCAACCGTGATGACCCGACTGATCTAAAAAGCTTGTATGTAAGAAATTCGACAGGTCAAATGATAAGCCTTGATAACCTTGTAACATTTGAAGAAGCTACAAGTCCGTCAAACATCTATCACTTTAACCGGTATAAATCAGCTACTATTTCTTCAGGATTGGCGCCTGGCAAAACAATAGGTGATGGCATTGCAGTTATGGAGGGAATAGCAAAAAAATTATTGGACCCAACTTTTGCTACAGCGCTTTCCGGCAGCAGCCGTGATTATAAAGAAAGTTCCAGCAATACTTCATTTGCATTGTTTCTTGCATTAGGACTTATCTTTTTAGTGCTTGCAGCACAATTTGAAAGCTTTATTGATCCATTTATAATAATGGTTACGGTTCCATTGGCAATTGCCGGCGCATTATTATCGTTATGGATTTTCGGCCATACACTAAATATATTTTCAGAAATAGGAATGATCATGCTGATCGGCCTGGTAACAAAAAATGGAATTCTTATTGTAGAATTTGCAAATCAAAATCGTATAAAAGGAATGGCTAAAATGGAAGCGGCAATCTATGCAGCCAGCCAGCGTTTACGCCCCATACTTATGACGAGTTTAGCTATGTCATTAGGAGCATTACCTATTGCATTATCACTCGGTGCAGCCGCCACCAGCCGTGTACCATTGGGTATTGTAATTGTAAGTGGAATCATGTTTTCGCTCATACTTACTTTGTTTGTGATACCCGCTATGTATTCTTACATGTCATCCAACAAAAAACGCAGTGAGTTAGATGAGCTTGATGTAACACCACAACCTGTATTAAATTAATTTTAAATGAAATTGCTGAGATATATCTTTTTTTATTGTTTGATCTTTTGCGTTATTGATCTTCATGCACAGGAATTATTAACTCCTGAAGAGGCTATTGCCACTGCATTACAAAACAATTATGAAATAAGGCTTTCAAGAAATGATTCTATAATATCTGCAATAGATTACTCTTATGCCAACGCTGCATTTTTGCCAAGGCTTAATGGGAATGGAGGTGTGATTCTCAATAATAATAATCAAAAACAAAAACTTGCCGATGGCAGCGACCGTAAAGCAAATGGTATAAAATCAACAAACCTTAATGCATCAATTGCTTTAAACTGGGTTTTGTTTGATGGATTTAAAATGTTTGCAACACGTGATAAGCTTAAAGAATATTTGCTGCTTGGAGATCTTATCATTAAAAATCAAATTATAGATATAGTTGCACAGGTAATAGACACTTATTATAATATCGTAAGGCAAAAGCAGCAGCTAAAAGCTGTGGAAGAACAAATGACACTGAACCGGGAGCGATTAAAATTAGCAGAGATAAAATTAGAAGTAGGCTTAGGTATAAAACCTGATGTGCTGCAGGCAAAGTTAGATCTGAATGCACAAATTGCCACTCAGTTAAATCAGCAAACTTTAATAGCTCAATTAAAAATAGCTCTTAACAGGTTGATGGCGGTAGATAAAGGTGTTGATTACGAAGTGCTGGATTCTATTCCCATTGATACTACACTTACACTGGATAGAATTAAAACAAACATTGCAGATTCAAGCCCTGCATTATTACTTACCAAAAAAAATATTGACATCGCTGATCTTACATTAAGAGAAAGACGTGCAGAAAGATTGCCAACAGTTTCTTTTAACTCAGCTTATAATTTCAGCCAGACAAATAATAATACAGTGATCAATTCTTTTAGCCCATTATATAATTTGAACAAAGGTTTTAATTATGGGCTCACTGCTACTATTCCAATTTTTAATAATTTTACAGCACGGCGAAACATAAGGGTGGCACAGGCTGACATTGATTTTAGAAGATTAACATTAGAAAGCCAGCTATCACAGATAAATACAAATATTGAAAATACTTTCAGAACATATCAATTACAAAGACAGGAACTTTCTTTGGAAGAAACCAACATAGGGCTTGCAAAAGAAAATGTTTTTATTGCCTATGAAAGATATAAGCAGGGCGTAACTACATTTATAGAATTAAGAGAAGCGCAAAAAAGCCTGGAAGATGCTTACAACAGGCTGATAGCTGCAAGATATAATACCAAGGTTGCCGAAATAGAATTGCTAAGATTGAGAGGAGATTTGGTAAGAAAATTATAGTTTTAAAAATCAGAAATGTAAACATGCCCCAACTACAAACTAAAAACTACAAACTACAAACTTTTTCTGTTGGAATTATTATGGGCAGTGACAGCGACCTGAAAATTATGGATGCTGCTGCAAAACTTTTAAAAAAATTTGATGTAAAGTTTGAGCTTACGATTGTATCAGCGCATCGTACGCCATTGCGTATGGTGGATTATGCAGCTACTGCAAAGCAAAGAGGATTAAAAGTTATTATTGCCGGAGCAGGCGGCGCGGCGCATTTGCCCGGCATGATCGCATCACTTACTACCTTACCTGTTATTGGTGTTCCCATAAAATCTTCCAATTCCATTGATGGATGGGATTCTGTTCTATCAATTTTACAAATGCCAAATGGAGTGCCTGTTGCCACTGTAGCGCTTGATGCTGCAAAAAATGCAGGCATATTGGCGGTT
>JADGPY010000267.1 GCA_017882205.1 Chitinophagaceae bacterium | reverse complement strand
TACACTTCATAGCTACATCAATCATAATGTAACCAACCTAACCCCCAACATTATTGAAGAACGTCCTATGAACATCGCCGTAATGGATGTGTATAGCCGGTTAATGATGGACAGGATCATTTTTCTGGGTTATCCGGTAACTGATGAGGTTGCTAATATCATAACTGCCCAGTTATTATTTCTGGAAAGCACTGATCGGACCAGGGATGTGCAACTTTACATTAATTCTCCTGGAGGTGGTGTGTATGCAGGGCTTGGGCTCTATGATACCATGCAATTTATTACCCCCGATATTGCTACCATCTGTACTGGAATGGCAGCAAGTATGGCCGCAGTATTAATGGCAGCAGGCGCTCATGGTAAAAGAACAGCTTTAAAGCACGCACGTATTATGATGCATCAGCCAAGCGCGGGGGCAATGGGCCAGGCATCTGATGTGGAGATCACTGTAAATGAGGTTCGCAAAGTAAAACACGAATTATATGAGGTTTTAGCTTATCATACTGGCCAGCCTATTGATAAGGTTGCGAAAGATTGTAACCGTGATTTCTGGATGACTGCTCCGGAAGCCAAAGATTACGGCCTTGTTGACGAGGTACTATTAATAAATTCAAGAAAAGAAAAAAAGGCCTAAACATTTAAATTATTAATCTAGCATGATCCACTATAATCATAAAATGCCGTTCCGTTTTGAGGATGAGGATGAACCAACCAAAGAAATTCCGGAAAATCCCATGGAGAAAATGATGGGGGGAGTGATGTTTGATAAAAAATTCATTGAGCAGCGCAAGGTGTTTTTATGGGGAGTTGTTGACGATAAAAGTGCAAAAGACATTACAAATCGTCTATTGTACCTGGAATCAACAGATCCCGGAAAAGAGATCACCTTTTATATTAATAGCCCGGGAGGAAGTGTCACAAGCGGTATGGTGATCTATGACACTATGAATATGATCTCTTCACCTGTAAGCACAGTTTGCATGGGAATGGCTGCCAGTATGGGGAGCATTTTGCTGAGTGGGGGAGAAAAAGGGAAAAGATTTATTTACCATCACGGGGAAGTAATGATCCACCAGCCAAGTGGCGGCGGACAAGGAACCAGTGCTGATCTTGAGATCATTGCAGTACAAATATTGAAGGCAAAACAGTTGGGAGCGAAAATACTTGCTGAAAATTGCGGCCAAACCTACGATAAGGTAATGGAGGATTTTGATCGGGACTACTGGATGGATGCCAATGAAAGCATTGCTTATGGCATAGTTGATGGTATAATGGATAAGTTTTAATGCAACAAATTTCGTAACTTTATTGTCATATTTAACACCGCTGAATTGAGCGGTTTTTTTATCTTTGCAAATTCCTATTTTTGCAAAGAGTGCTATTCATAAATAGAATAAAATGGCCAAACAACAAACATTACACTGTTCATTCTGCGGCAGAAGCCGTGATGAGGTGAAGATATTAATAGCTGGCCAGGAAGGACATATATGTGAAAATTGTGTAGAGCATGCCCAGGAGATCATTGGCCAGGAAATGATCCTTCAACCTGATAAGACAACTCATCCCTCAAACTATAAGCTTTCTGTTAAAAAACCTATGGAGCTCAAAAAGTTCCTTGATGAATATGTAATAGGGCAGGATGATGCTAAAAAAGTACTTGCAGTGGCGGTTTACAACCATTATAAGCGGATGAATCAAAAAATTGATAACGATGTTGAGATAGAGAAAAGCAACATAATAATGGTTGGTGAAACTGGCACTGGAAAAACCTTGTTGGCTAAAACGATCGCCAGGGTGCTGAATGTTCCATTTGCTATTGTGGATGCAACAGTATTCACTGAGGCAGGGTACGTGGGTGAGGATGTAGAAAGTATTTTAAGCAGGCTGTTGCAGGTATGCAATTATGATGTTTCTGCAGCAGAACGCGGAATCGTTTATATCGATGAAATAGATAAGATCGCAAGGAAAAGTGATAATCCAAGCATTACCCGTGACGTGAGTGGAGAGGGTGTACAACAAGGTCTTCTTAAATTATTGGAAGGAACTGACGTACTGGTACCCCCACAAGGTGGTCGTAAGCATCCTGAACAGAAATTAATTAAATTAAATACCAGCAATATTTTATTTATATGTGGAGGAGCTTTTGACGGTGTAGACCGCCTGATTGGACGACGTATCAATACTAATGCAATAGGGTTTAATGTTAATAAAAATGAACAGGAATACCAACGCAAGAATTTATTGCAGTTTGTAAATGCACAGGATTTAAAAGCATTTGGACTTATTCCTGAATTATTGGGAAGATTGCCTGTGGTTACTTTTCTAAACCCACTGGATAGCGCAACCTTGAGAAGTATTCTTACAGATCCAAAAAATTCCCTCATCAAACAATACATCAAATTATTTGAAATTGAATCCATTGAACTGCTCATTGATCCTGAAGTGTACAACTTCATGGTCGAAAAAGCTTTGGAGTATAAACTTGGTGCCCGTGGTCTGAGGAGCATTTGCGAAAGCATACTCACCGATGCTATGTACGAACTCCCTTCTCAAAAAGTCAAAAGCTTTCATCTTACCATGGAATATGCAACTCGCAAATTCAATGTGAGCAAACTCAGTATGCTAAAAGTAGCGTAGTTATCCCAAGGCTAAAGCCCTGGGATTAGAATCCTTCCGAGAAAGCCCCAGTCGGGCGAAGCGAGACAGTTTCTTTTCAACTATTTTCAAACAAAATAGAAATAACATCTCCATTTGTTTTATTTCAATTTATTTTTGATGAATTCCTGACATAGGACTTCAATATCACAATAATAATCAATCATGGTAGATGTAATTCTGGGCTTGCAGTTTGGCGATGAAGGAAAGGGAAAGATTGTGGACTATTTTGCTCCCGGATATGATGTTGTAGCCCGCTTCCAGGGCGGTCCTAACGCAGGTCATACATTGTATATCAATGGAAAAAAAATTGTACTTCACCAAATTCCTTCAGGCATCTTTCATGAAAATAAAATTAACCTCATAGGGAATGGAGTAGTGCTTGATCCCATAACTTTAAAACGGGAATGTGATTCAGTAGCTGCTATGGGGGTTGATTACAGGAAAACATTATTCATTAGCCAGCGTGCACACCTTATCCTGCCCACACACCGGGCGATTGATAAAGCCAGCGAAACTTCTAAAGGAAATGAAAAAATAGGCTCTACCTTAAAAGGAATTAGTCCGGCATACATGGATAAAACGGGCCGTAATGGTATACGGGTGGGAGACATCCTGGATAAAAGTTTTACAACCCAATATATTAAGCTGAGGCTGAAACATCAGAAGTTATTAGATAATTTTTCTTTTACCGAGGATATTTCAACCTGGGAAGAGGAATTCTTTGGCGCACTCGAATTTTTGAGGGAGCTCCAGATCGTAAACGGGGAATACTTCATAAATGAAAAAATACAACAAGGCAAAAAGGTTCTTGCTGAAGGGGCCCAAGGTAGTATGCTCGATGTGGATTTCGGCACATTTCCATTTGTAACATCTTCGAATACCATATCAGCAGGGGTATGTTCAGGCCTTGGAATTGCACCTCAAAAGATTCGCGAGGTATTAGGGGTCACTAAAGCTTACTGTACACGTGTTGGCAGCGGCCCCTTCCCAACTGAGCTGAATGACGAGACTGGCGAACTTATACGTCATACAGGCAATGAATTCGGAAGTACTACTGGCAGACCGAGAAGATGTGGATGGATCGATCTTGTTGCACTGAGATTTGCCTGTATGATCAATGGAGTAACCCAATTGGTTATGACCAAAGCAGATGTACTTGATTCATTGGAGAATCTGCAGGTATGCGACAAATATCTGATTAACGGCAAGGAAACGACTGAAATACCATACCAAATGCTTCGGATGAATATTCATCCCCAATACAAAAATTTTGAAGGTTGGAAAACGGATATTACCGGTATTAAATCATTTAATGATCTACCAGAAAAAATGAAGAGTTATATTAATTACCTTGATACAACATTAAACATAGCTGTAAAATTTATTTCTAATGGACCAGGAAGTGAACAAATCATTGTGGCATTATGATTGCGGAATAACCGGGATACTGGATTGGATATAAAAGAAAATCTAAAAATTTTTTTGGTCAATTGAAAAACTCGTAGAAATTTTACATGAATAATCATTCTAGTATATGAAATCTAAATCTGACAAAGAAAAAAAGATTCCTGGGAAAAAAATAAATGCTGATGATGATATTACGCCGGCAAAAAAAGCAACCAAATCTGTTGTTGATGATGATTTGGAGGATGAAGACCTGGAGGATGTAAAGCCTGCAAAGAAAGGTAAAGCTGGTGCTACCAGGAAAAGCAAAAGCGATGAGGACGATGAGGATGATATTGAAGATGATGTTGAGGTTGAGGATGAATGGGAAAAGACTGATGATGAGGATTACGATCCTGATTTTGAGGAGTTTGACATTCCTAAATCAAAGACAAAAAAATCTCCCGCCAAAAAAGGTAAGCCTGATGATGACTTTGACCTGGATGATGATTTCAAAGAACTTGACCTGTTTAATGATGGTAGTGGAGGAGGAGATGATGAGGATGATGATTTTTAATAAGTTAGTGCATTCTCGGTGTAGGGGTAAAGTGCTGGAATAACTATTCTTCGAGCGAAGACAGAATTTACTTTTTCTTTGAATGTTGTGGTGTGTAGGTAGTCTTTACAGGCATATCAACATTCAATAAAACCTGTACGCATTCATTCAGTATAGGATATTTATTTGTAATAAAGACATCCATTTTATTTGTAGGCAGTCTGAGATCATAGGATTCGCCTGATGCCATCATTGCGTCAAACCCGGGATTTAAGCGATTGAATTCATTGATATCAAAAACAAGATTTTTTACGAGGATGACCGAATTGTATTTACCTGATATATTCAATGTTTCGGTTGTATTCAGATCGTTCTCAGATAAATTTGTTTTTGGGATAATTCCACCTTCTTTAAAATCACTTGCAACACCTTCCATACCGCCGACTGCATCATCGCCAGCTTCCATGATGTAGTGAGTTGCAATGAATTTTTTTACATGGTTCCTTGATTCTGTTGGAAGATAATATTGGAGTACCCAAAAATTTCTTGAGCCACTTTGCCTTATTGCACTATACACACGACCAGGTCCTCCATTGT
>JADGPY010000266.1 GCA_017882205.1 Chitinophagaceae bacterium | reverse complement strand
TCATATAATTTGGATAAATAAAGTGATATTTTCCCAATTTTCCCTTATTTTAAATAGGTAATGTCTATGCATTTCGATTATAGGGTAAGATATTGTATCCTTACATAATTACCAACATAAATTGAAACTGTCCTAGAAAAAAACAGGTTAATTAGAAGGGAGAACTCCCTCTAATTTCATCTGCCTTTCTTGCTGGCAGTTCTTGCAGCTCCGAGGAATACATAGATATCAGCAACTACGATCAATATAACGAGGACGGTTGTAAACATTGTCTGTACAACTCCTGTCAATCCCATTGCATTGATGATCATCTGGATACCATATAACTCAAAGCCATGATTTCTTCATCATTGGAGCTTGTCTTGGAAATTTTGCCAAATACATTCTTTGCCATTACGTATTCATTTGGAATTACTAATATTGAAGCCGCAGCTATTCCAGCACTTCTTAGTTCTTCGAATTCAGATGTGGAAAGATATTGGTTATAGGAAGTTTCAGCACATTATGTTCTATGCGGGGGTCTGGCATAATTGATAAACCCGTACATAGGTTAATTTTTTCCCACAATCGTGTGCATAAGCGCAACCTTTAAGTAATATCTTACCCATAAGACATGTTGTATGATGTATACGACATGGAGGAAATGAATGGTAGAACAAGAATTAAAGAAAGCACGAAAAAGCGGTTCAAGTATTATACTCTCATCAAAAAGTCTGAAACCCGGAAGAGAGTATCATGTGTATGAAATTAGTAATCCTATGTTTTCTGATAATAAATGTCTGGTTATCTCAGAACGTTCCAATGAACCCTCAATTGATAAGTTTTCGGAATCATCACCAATAAAATTTTCAAATAAGTCTAAGGCAATAATAACAAGGGAAGGAATTGAGGAATTTAAGACGACTGATGGGCGATTGATAATGAGGAGAAAACATATAAAAGCAAGGCGGGAAGCGACAAGCACTCTTCTTTCCTTGACTGGATTTATAGAAGCTGGCAAGTACTACATGATAACTGATTTAGGTAGTGCAATCCATATAAAGGAGTTCGTATCTTCGGATGATAAAATTCAAGCGGAATTCCAGGAAGCAAAAAGGCAGATCCATACCGAAATAGATGGACTAGATAGGAACAATACCATTATGAAAAAATAATACGATTATACGGCACACCAAGAGCGTGAGGCCCCCAGCATGCGATACATCACAATGTCTTATTCTGGGGATGAATCTTAAACCTTTCGCTCTTGGGTGCTTTGTAATAAACGAGGATTTTGAATAAATAAAATTCTCAGGAAAAAAAAAATGAAAAAAAACTATACAATAGCAGGAGCCCTGAGCTTCAATGTACCGAAATCAGAACAAAATAATAAAAATTGAGAATAAATATGACTGAATTAAAAGAAATAAACGAATATATGAATTTGCTTCGGAATCTTAGTCTAAGTTCCGAAGATATCGCAAGACACTTTGCCATACCTGAATCGAAAGCCAGAGAAATGTTGGAAAATCTTCGTTCAGAAGGTAAAATAAAAAAAGCAGAAGTAGGAGAACGATTTTACCCTATCAGTAGGGTTTAAAATCTTCTATTTTTTTTTATTTAGATGAACAAACACAGGAGCAAGCATCTTCAGGAGAGAAATAATATGCCAGCATACTTTGAAAACACTAATATTGACACTTCATCAATAGCATATCCCAAAACTGGAATCAGGCTTCTCAAGTATGTCAAGACCGCATATGGTCTTGAAGTTCTTGAAAAGATAGCGAAGGGAGACTTCATTGTGTGGTTTGACAGAAAAGCAATCAAATTTGACACCAATTTTAGCAACTTTCGAGTGAAGGAAGACACTACTATTAGAGTCAGGGTTGAGCTAAAAGACAATGTTGACGAGGATTTTTTTGCATAGACAAAATATGAACCATATTTTTTTATTTTTGCTATCAGGGATAATCATATTATTATATTATCTTGTAGTAGTAGCAAATCAGTAGTAGTAGCAATTATTCAAACAATACAATATAAATACTAATAAAGCATATACACTAACTATGAGCCAAATATACTCAATAAAAGGAGGTCTTTAATTATGGAAAGTTTGCTAATCAAATTTCCAGAAAAAATGGTACAGAAAATGAACGAGATCGTAGATACAGGAAAGTACGGAAATCGTTCGGAATTGATACGGGAATGCGTCAGAGATAAAATGAATCGAATAGGAGCAACATAAAATAAAAAGAAGTATTGAGTCAAACTCTCCAAAAGCTCAACTCAACAGAAATACTCTCTCGCAAGTGTATTATCTGTTCTTGACTAAATAAAGCTTTTGTGTGCGTTTGTTTCGATGCTCCGATAACAGGAGAAACAAATCATGTCAGAAACAATAACAAAAGAACCTAAATCTTCAGATGAACCTATCGTTGAAGAGAAGACAACTAAAAAGATAAATGACGAGAGGGCAAAGAAAGCAAAAGAAGAAAAGATAAAGAGGACATTCACTGAGATTATTGGTGATGATAATTTAATCATCAAATACATGAAATATCAAGCCACTCAATATGATGGTTACAATGACTGGAATCTTGCTGGTGCATTAATGATTTTATCTATTATGAGTGATAGAAAATTAAGTCTGAAAATTAAACAAGATACGATCTATCCTAACCTGAATATCATATGCGTTGCTGATAGCACAATATCAAGAAAAAGCACAGGCATGAAGAAATGTGATGATTTCAATTTCTTATTACTTCAAAGAAACAAGAAGTTACCAAATGCTGGAAGCCCTGAGCGATTTGTTGAGGATATGTCGAATAATCCACATGCGTATGCGTTTAAAGATGAAGCTGCTGGATTCATAGCATCATTTCAAAAGTCGTATATGGCTGAGATGCGTGACTTATTGATGGAACTATATGCATGTGGAGATTATAATAGAGCATTAAGAACCGGAAAATCAGATAAAAGAACAGAGTTCTTCATAAAAGAGCCGTTCTTAAATATGTGGTTAATGACTGTACCCGAAAATTTCATTAAATATGTAACAAAGTTAGATGTTACGTCAGGATGGATGCTGAGATTCTTATTCATGTGCCCTACTGGACCGAAACCCTGGATGGGTTTTGCTGAAACTACAGATGATGATAGAAAAATGTATGGCGATTTATATCAATTAATGAGAACAAGAAAAGAGTTTATTGATAAAACAGTTAAACTTAACGCCAAGCTAACCCCAGAGGCGTGGATATTTTATCATAACTGGCAACAGAATATTGACGAAAGTATAATGAAAGAAGCCAATAGCAGCCTTAAATCATCATTATACGGCAGACTTCAAGTGTATGGACTCAAACTCGCTATGCTATTCGCATTAGGTGAGAAAGAATTGAACATCAATGTATCTGCATCAAATATAAAAGAGCATGAACTGACGATAACAGAATCTGAAATCGTTGGCGCATGTGAACTCATAGATACATTGTTCTATCCACATGCAGAATCAATGATAAATCGTATAGAAGAGAGTAGAGAGATGCTTACAGTTCAAAAAGCAAAGAACTTCATCCATAGTGTAACAGTGATTGATGAAAACACAAAAAAAGTTACCAGAGCTATGCAGAAGTCTGTTTTGTTGAGATTAATGAGATGCCCCGCAAATGATCTTAATACCGCAGTATCACACCTTATCGAATCTGATGAAATTGGAGTTGTTGTTGAAGATAATATAACATTTTATCACACAAAATAATATACCATTTTTATTTTTTTTTTTTCACTCATTTCTCTAAGTTCTCATAGTTCTCACAATTCACGCACTTCTATATGCTTGCTTATAAAGGGCTTTCTCAAAAATATAACTCTCCTATATCAATCATATATAAACTACCGACAATCTGAGTGAACTATGTGAATTATATGAATTATGTGAATTATGAGAAGTATGTGAAGTAGAGATAGAACTTTTGCATCGCTTCTAATTACGTTACGCAATTTGCTATTCATACATTGACGAAACACCTACCATGAAAAAAATCTGATATCAAAAATTACTGCATCTCTTTTTTCAGTCTAATGAACATTAGAACATTAGACTCATATTAACCGCGCCTATTCTTCATTAAACGCTGTAATTCAATGAGATTTGAGCTTTGATGCTTAAATGATATTGAAACGACTCAGAAAGGCCTAACAGCCATGAATTTAGGCGCATAGCTGACCTTGTGAATGCTCAACTATTGCTCTATGAATTGAAACTTTCTTTATTGACAATTTTAAAACAGCATATCCTTGTTAAGACAGCCAAATTATTATACTGGCCAGGAAAATCATAAATATTGCTTTGTTTTGAAAAGCAAGGCAGTAAAATAACCGAAATAAAATCAACGGAGTATAATGACATGGAAATCGTGGAGGCAAGCACCTTAAGAATAAATAACGGGAAAAAGGTATTAAATTCAGGAGAGAAATGGCTCACAGACAGAGACCAAAAGGGACCTTT
>JADGPY010000030.1 GCA_017882205.1 Chitinophagaceae bacterium | reverse complement strand
TTACAGGAATATCATTCCAATAGACTTTTACATTACGAACTCCAAATGGAGAACGTAAAGAACTACCCCGGATATTGATCCTATAACTTCCGGGGGAACGTTCCTCCATGCGAACACCGGCAATGGTATTGAGACTATTTACGAGGGATGTTTTGTTAGAGTGGTCGGCGTTTTGTAATTGGATTATTCTTGTGGGGCATATGGTTCTTGTAGAGGATTGTTCAAAGGCGGTGATTACAATTTCGTTGAGCTGTTTTGAGGTGGTATCTGTACCTTTCTCCTGGGCATCAGCGATGTGAATGGTTATGAAGGAGATCAAAACAAATATAAATACGAGCTTATTTTTAAATAGATACATTGCTTTTATAAAGATAATCGTAAAAAACTTTCTTCTACCAACCTTGAATGGCTACGCCATTGAATAAGAGATATCGATTCATATTTCTACCTTTCTACCAACCTTGAATGGCTACGCCATTATTAATAATCAATCGTATAATTCATTAACTTCATCGCATGACTGCTTCCAGGAAACTGAATATCTTTGATTTTACCATGATCGTGGTGAGCCTGGTAATTGGCATGGGGATCTTCAGAACCCCTGTTAATGTTGCCCAGGCTGTAGGATCACAATTTGTTTTCTTTAGCGCGTGGATTGCAGGTGGATTGATAGCGCTATGTGGAGCTTTAACCTATGCTGAAATCGGAAGCCGGCTACCTGTTACCGGTGGTTATTATAAAGTTTTTTCTTATGCCTACCATCCTTCTATTGCATTTGGGGTTAACTGCCTGATACTTGTATCCAATGCTGCCTCACTGGCCGGTGTTGCCCTGGTTGGGGGAGAATATATCACAGGAATTTTAATGCCGGAATCCAAAACCCCAGGCTGGTATAATATTGAAGCAAATGCCCATCATATACAGGTAATACAGATAATCATAGCCATATCTGCAATCATATTATTTTATGGGGTAAACCTCCTTGGATTAAAAATGAGCGCCCGCGCGCAGAATATTTTAACTGTGATTAAGATAACTATGATCCTGTTGCTGATTACTCCATTGTTTTTTGCAACAGGTGGGGAGCATCTTGCAACTACAGCACCTGTCGGCGGTACCTTGTTCACGGAATATTTAAAAGCTTTTGGAATAGGCCTGGTAGCTGTTAGCTTCACGTATGGCGGATATCAGCAAACCATCAATTTTGGTGCAGAGGTAAATGAGCCAAAGAAGAATATTCCCCGAGGGATATTTTTCGGCATCTTTATCATCATCCTGCTTTACCTTGTTATCAATTATGCCTATATACGGGTAATAGGCTTTGAAGAATTAAAAACGAGTAAGAATATTGCCGCGATCATGGCCTCCAAGATCTTTGGCGAGCGTGCAGAACAGGTGCTATCTGTACTATTATTTTTTAGTGTGCTGGCCTATGTAAATGTATTACTGATGAGTAATCCGCGGGTGATGGCGGCAATGAGTGAAGATAAAATTCTTCCAACATCGTTTCGTAAAAGGAACTCAAAAACAGATGCCCTTAATACATCACTCACCGTATTTGCTGCACTATGTGTATTGATTGTTTTCTGGGCAAAAGAGTTTGATACAATATTGAAGTTTACAATATTCCTTGATTGCTTTGGAATGATACTGAGTGCAGGTAGTATTTTTATTATTCGAAAAAAGACTGCTGCGCTTAATTATAGTGGTATATATATTATGAAGCTATACCCCTTGCTGCCATTGATATTCATCGCTGCCTATACTTTTGTGGCGATCAGTTTATTGGTAACGGAAACAAAATTATCGTTGATAGGGCTGGGTGTGCTTGCAGGCTTTATTGGATTGTATTTTGGCGTGGAGGCAGTTAGAAAAAATAAGGAAGCCGTTAAATCGTAAATATATGGACATATCATACATCATAAACGAACTAGGCGAAGACCGCGAAAACTATTTCAACGCTATTGCTCCGCCCATCATCCAAACAAGCAACTTCGCCTTTAAGAAAGTGGATGATATGCGTAAGGCATTTGAAGATGAATATTCCACTTATTTGTATAGTCGTGGATTGAACCCAACGGTTGATATCTTATGCATGAAACTGGCAGCACTGGATAATGCCGAAGACTGCCTGGTATTCAACAGCGGAGCTGCGGCCATCTTTGCAGCTGTTCTTGCCAATGTAAAATCCGGGGATCATATTGTTTCGGTTGACAGGCCCTATACATGGGCGCAAAAGATGTTTAACGATATCCTTCCAAGATTCAATGTTGCAGTTACTTATATAGACGGAACTAATATTGAAAATTTTGAAAGAGCCATTCTTCCAAATACCACCCTTATCTATCTTGAAAGTCCGAATAGCTGGGATTTTGCATTGCAGGATTTGAAGGCAGTGGCAGAACTTGCCCGGGCAGAGAATATTATAACGATCTGTGACAATAGCTACTGCACCCCATTATATCAAAGGCCTATAGAATTTGGAATTGACCTTGTATTGCAGAGCGCAACAAAATACATTGGCGGGCACAGCGATACTGTGGCAGGTGTGTTATCAGGTAGTTCAAAGATGATCAAACGGATATTTGACAGCGAATACATGAACATAGGCAGTGGTATCCAACCCTTCAATGCATGGCTGCTGATAAGAGGACTACGAACATTGCCAGCCAGGCTTGAAAGGATAAGTGCTTCAACAAGAAAAGTGGTATCCTTTCTAAAACAGCATCCTAAGGTAGAATCCGTGATCTTTCCATTTGATGAAGATTTTCCTCAGCTTCAGCTTGCCAAACAGCAAATGCAGGGGGCATGTGGCTTATTGTCATTCATTATGAAAGCCGAAGATATACACCAAATAGAAACATTTTGTGAAAGCTTAAAACATATCCTGATGGCCGTTAGCTGGGGAGGCCATGAATCACTTATTATTCCAAGATGCTCATCTTTGCCTGCCTCATCTTTTGATCTTACAAACAGTGAACACAGAATGCTGCGTTTGTACGTAGGATTAGAAAACCCGGATTACCTGATCCAGGATTTGCAACAGGCTTTTGATCATACATGATGGATCACATAGGTTACAACTCCCCAGATCCCGAAACTATCACAGCCAGGGTCTATCTCTAATGCAGACAGGTCGCCACATTCGGGCATTAACCTAACACGATTGTTTATCTTCTCAAATCTCCGTATCAGCATTTCACCATCCAGTACTGCTATCACTATTTTACCGCTGACCGCATTTAAAGAACGGTCAACGATCACGACGTCCCCATTAAATATTCCGGCATTTTTCATAGAATCACTCCTTACCCTCATGAAGAAAGTGGCTGGTTTATTACTGATCAATTGTTCATTTAGGTCGATTCCCCTGTCCATATAATCATCCGTAGGAGAAGTAAACCCGGTGGCATTTGTAGTCTTAACATCTAATTGGCTAAACTTCTTGCTGCCAGTATACCTTGTGGCAAAATAATTGTCGATTTCCATATAAATAAGTTTGTATAATACTAAAATAATTAGTAAATTTATACTAAAATTGGTAGCGGAAATTATTTATTATTAAAATTTATACCTATGGCAACATCATTATCACAGATGCCAGGTTACCGATACGCTGAGTACCTTGTCATCCTAAATCCGCATGAGGATCTTAGGAACAGGATCAACAATCTCAAAAAAGAAGTTGCAGACATATACAAGGCATTTTCTGCAACTGGGAGTAAGCCACATATTTCTCTCGCAAGGTTTACCGTTTGGGAAATGATGGAAGATAAGATCGTGAATAGTCTTAAGGTGACTTCTATGGCATTGCCTGCATTCAAAGTTCAGTTAAAGGATTTTGGATCTTTCCCAAAACATACTATTTATATAGATGTGCAATCTAAGCTCCCCATCCAATCGATAGTCAGGGAGTTGCGTTCTTCCAGAAGGCTGATGAGATCTCCGGATCATGAGCCTTTCTTCATTACTGATCCTTATATTCCTATTGCAAGGAAGCTGACATCGGAACAGTATGACAAAGCATGGC
>JADGPY010000265.1 GCA_017882205.1 Chitinophagaceae bacterium | reverse complement strand
TCCTGGCTTGGCCAAACAGTAGTAAAAGATCTTCGGGTTACAGTATATAAGAAAGTACTTGGTTTAAACCTGGCCCAATTTGATAAAACCCCCATAGGTACATTAACAACCCGAACGATCAATGACATTGAATCAGTGAATGATATTTTTTCAGATGGATTGATCCCGATCGTTGCAGATCTTCTTTCAATAGTGTCTATCTTATTATTCATGTTTTTTGTTGACTGGAGACTTTCTCTAATTAGTTTGGCACCATTCCCGGTTCTGATTATTGCAACTTATTTTTTTAAAGAAAGTGTTAACAAATCATTTATACGTGTCCGAAATGCAGTAGCACATCTAAATGCTTTTGTGCAGGAACACCTAACCGGGATGAGTGTTGTACAGGCTTTTGCTGTAGAAGACAAGGAGTTTGAAAAATTTAAAACAATCAATAAAGAACACCGGAATGCTAATATCCGATCAATTCTCGCGTATTCTGTTTTTTTTCCGGTGGTTGAAATTGTTTTGGCTTTTTCAACCGGCTTGCTGGTATGGTGGGGTGCGAATAATTCATTCAACGCAGGGGTTATCATTTCATTTATTATGTACCTGAATTTATTATTCAGACCTCTACGCGTAATTGCCGACAAATTCAATGTTCTCCAAATGGGAATGGTAGCCAGCGAAAGGGTTTTTAAAGTTTTGGAGAATGAAGACTATATACATCCTTCCCTCCAACCCGTTTATAAACCAGGAATAATTAAAGGTGAAATTGACTTTGAACAGGTCTGGTTTGCGTACAATGATGAACAGTATGTGCTGAAAAACATTTCCTTTCATGTGGATCCGGGTCAAACGTTAGCTATCGTCGGACACACAGGAAGTGGAAAAACATCCATTATCAGTTTACTCAACCGTCTTTATCACATCCAGAAAGGTAAAATCAAGGTGGATAAGGTTGACATAGAGCAATTCGATCTTGACCTTCTAAGAAGAAGTATTGCTGTTGTATTGCAGGATGTTTTCTTATTTAGCGGCTCCGTGTATGATAACGTGACTTTAAGAAACCCATTGATAAAAAAGGAACAGGTTACACAGGCAGCCAAACTCATTGGAGTTCATAATTTTATTATGCAGTTACCTGGTGGGTATGACTATGATGTGATGGAAAGAGGAGCTACACTTTCGTTAGGGCAGCGCCAATTGTTATCTTTTATCAGGGCATTACTATATAACCCCTCCATCCTGATACTTGATGAGGCAACCTCTTCTATCGATACCGAAAGTGAAATGCTGATTCAACATGCAATAGATAAACTTATCAGTGGGAGAACATCTATCGTAATTGCTCACAGGCTATCTACCATACGCAAAGCGAATAAGATTTTAGTACTGGATAAAGGGGAAATAAAAGAGTTAGGTACTCATGACGAACTTTTAGCCCGGAAAGGGTTTTACTACCAACTTCACAAAATGCAGTTCGAAAAAGAGGAACAAATGGCCTGATCATCTTCGAACGGATCGAGAGTTGAGCGAAGCGAAGCTTTCCGTGTCTTCCTCACTCAAATATTCTGGCGAAGCCAGAAACCTTTTTCCGTGCGTCCGTCTCCTCCGAGGCTAACCTCTTCTCGCGAAGCAAGAACCCCAAAATTCCCTCTTTCGCCTAAATATTTTCTGCATCAATCCCTTATCTTTGCGGCAAATTTAGGAGAAGCATGGGATCAAAGAGCATTAAATCATTGTTGGTAGCGGTTTTTAGCCTAATTATTATCTTTTTTAGTTATGTGTCTTATGCACAGGATAAAGGAGCGGAAGTAACTCCTCCACAAGAAAAATTTGATCCTGGAAAAGAGATCATGACACATATACAGGATGCTTACCAATTTCATTTTTTTACCCTTGGAAATTTTCATGCAAGCATTCATTTACCCGTAATACTATATTCTCCACAAAAAGGATTTTCCGTTTTTTCTTCTTCACGGTTTGGGGAGGAAGGGGAGGAAGCATATAATGGGTATAAACTAGAAAATGGGAGTATTGTATCAGTGGAACCGGGAGTGGATGTATATGATTTTTCTTTAACGAAGAATGTTGTTCAAATGCTGATAGCATTAACCATCCTTGTTTTCTTAATGGTTGGCATTGCGAAAAAATATAAAAAGGGCCAGGGAATTACAACAGCTCCTACAGGTTGGCAAAATGCCATTGAACCGATTATTACATTTGTTAGAGATGATGTGGCTAAAGCAAACCTTGGAAAGCGCTATAAAAAATATATGCCTTATTTGCTGACAATATTTTTCTTCATTCTTATCAATAGCATATTTGGTCTTTTGCCGGGTTCTGCAAATGTGACCGGAAATATTGCTTTTACAGCGGTGATGGGAGTAATCTCATTTTTTGTAATCTTATTCAGCAGTAATAAACATTACTGGGGACATATCGTTAACCCACCTGTTCCATGGGGGATAAAGCCAATCCTTATCCCAGTAGAGATACTGGGAGTTTTTACAAAGCCTTTCGCTTTGATCGTCCGTCTTTTTGCAAATATGGTTGCAGGTCATATTATCATTCTCAGCTTTATTAGTCTCATCTTCATATTTGGTGGGATGAACAAGATTGCAGGATGGAGTTTTTCTCCCATTTCGATTTTATTTACTGTGTTCATTTATTTGATAGAAATATTGATTTCTTTCATCCAGGCATTCATTTTCACGAACCTTACTGCCATCTTTATAGGTCAGGCTTTTGAGGGAAGCGATCATGATGTGGATCATCATGCGGACCCAGTGATAGTATAAATTTTTTTATCATCAAAAACCAAGTATTATGTCATTATTGACCTTATTAACAGAAGTTGGTTACTCTCACATGGGTGGAGCTATTGGCGCTGGTCTTGCAGCTATTGGTGCAGGGATCGGTATTGGCCAGATCGGTAAGGGTGCAGTAGAAGCTATTGCACGTCAGCCCGAAGCATCCAATGACATCCGTGCGAACATGATCCTTACAGCTGCATTTGTTGAGGGCGTGGCACTTTTTGCTGTTATCGCAGGATTGCTGGCGGTATTGAAAACGTAACCAACAACACAAAAACATTACTGCACTTGATGCACAGGGCGGAGAGTGCAGTAATTTCAATTAACCTTTTTAATTTGGGATTCTTTTCCAATCCCAACTCTCAAATAATTAATCTTTATGGAATTATTACTTCCTAAACTTGGCCTGATCGTATGGACATTGATTGCATTTGCTATCGTATTTTTTATACTGAAGAAATTTGCCTGGAAGCCTATATTGAAATCTCTTGATGAACGAGCAAAAAATATATCTGATTCTATTCAAACCGCTGAGAAAGTAAGGGCGGAAATGGCTTTGCTTAAAAGTGAAAATGAAGCCTTACTGATGAAAGCCAGGGAAGAACGCGCGGTAATGTTGAAAGAAGCAAAAGACACTAAAGACAGGATAATCAACGAGGCAAAGGATCAGGCAAAACTAGAAACAAATAAGATAATTGCTGACGCACAAGTTGCCATTAACCAGCAAAAAATGGCTGCAATCACAGATTTAAAGAACCAGGTAGGCAATCTTGTAATAGAAGTAAGTGAAAAAGTATTAAGGCGAGAATTGAGCAATAAACAGGACCAGGAAAATTATATTAAACAACTGGCTGACAATGCAAAATTGAATTAATCGAATGAATAATCCACGTTTAGCCATACGATACGCAAAAAGCCTTGTTGATCTTGCAAGAGAGAAAGGACTTTTGGAAGAAGTGTTTAGCGACATGAAGTTTCTGCAAAATATTTGCAGTTCTAATAAAGATTTTGTTGCCGTTCTAAGAAGTCCTATTATTAAAGAGGATAAAAAAAATCATATATTAGAAGCCATCACATCAGGAAGAATTAATCAATTAACTGCATTATTCATTAAACTTTTAGCCTCTAAGAGCAGGGAATCAAATTTGCCTGAAATCATTTCTGCATTTATAGAACAGTACAACACAATCAAAGGGATCCACAAAGCAAAAATTACAACAGCTACTGCAATTAGTGTTGATTTAAAGAAAATATTTATCAATAAAATAAAATCATCTGCAAACATTGAGAACATTGAGCTTGAGACCACAGTAGATGAGAAATTAATAGGTGGTTTTGTTTTAGAGATGGAGGGAAAGCTTGTAGATTCAAGTATTCTTCGCGATCTCAAAGATGTTCAGAAGCAATTCATGAATAATGATTATGTGCATAAGTTGAAGTAAAATATTCTTTGCTTTATCCCATTTTAAAAAATCGATTCCTGCTCTATTCTATCAGAAGGAGTATCTTTTAAAACAATATTTATTTTAAACAGAAGGCATTGAGCTTAGTTCAGTCTGTTTGGCAATCTTTAGAGTAATTTTTTCCCCATGATAAATTCCCTGCAGGATAATTTCACCTGGTAAGATATTGAAGGGCGCTGAGGATTTTTTTTCTCCGGGAACTAACTGAAGCTGCCATAATTTAGTTCCCTTCGCTGAACGTAATATCATTTTTTTATTAGTTATTTTATTAACGCCTGCATCAAAAGGCGAAGTTATTAAGGTTGCAAGAATTGAATAATTTTTATCATTTTTCCAGGCTATGTTCCATTGTATTTTTTCTGAAGTAGTTTCAATATAAATTACGTTCAATGTATCGCGTGTTGAAATGGTGTTCCCATTTCTATCTACTGGAATATTGCCAGGTAAATGCTCAGTATAAGTGGCATAAATATTTTTAACTGCAGGTTTTGATTGGGCACAGGCAAATAAATTAATAGATAAAGAGGAATATAATAAAAAGTACCTGATACTGCTCATTGGATAAATTGATAAATCTTCTTTTAATATTATCAGTTACAGAAATAAATTGCCCTGCCTGTTAAAAATAAGGCTGCGCATAAAAGCATGCGCAGCCTTATAATGTCTGATACTATTGTTTAAGCACTTTATTTATATACGTTCTTCCATCTATAATTGTTCGCAATAAATATACTCCTGCACTTAGGCTAATGTGGGATACATCAACGTTTATGTCGCTTGATTTTCCGTATTCAAAAGAGTACAATTTAGCCCCTTCCATAGTTATCAGCTCAACGATTACCTTTTGCTCAGGTACTTTGGCAAGATGGATATTTATAAAATTATGGAAAGGATTATTCGCTACCCAGATATGTTGTAATGCGTTTGGATTTTTTACAAGTATTGTATACGTTGTAACAAAATGACCATCCATATCAATCATTTTTAAACGATAATAATTGAATTCACTAACCTGTGCATCGGTAAAATTATAATTACGAGGAAGCGAGCTATATCCTGTTGAATTAACATTTCCAATAGAATAAAAATGTATTCCGTCTGTTGATTTTTCAATCTCAAAGTTCTTCAAACCATACTCTGAAGATGTACTCCAATTTAACAGGATACTTTTATTATTTAAGTTACCTGCGAAATCGACCAGAGTTACCGGCAAGGTCCCAACAACATTCACTAAGAAGAATTTTGAAAAGCCAGTAAATGTCGCCGTAAATAGATAACCACCATTATATGCCACAAATGAAGTGGTTGCAACAATTGTATTACCTGGATTCGCTGTAGCCATAGAAGCGGCTGTAGTCTTTGCAATTCTTATGATAGAAGGCGCGTTGCCTGCAAGTTCTGCAGTAGTAAAATACAATCCGATTGTATAGGTTGAACCGGAATTAGTGCTAGGTGAAATATCAAGAACCTTTTGTGAACGTTGTCCTCCGTAGAATGTCTGCCAGGTAGTTCCTGTTTCAAAAATGGTAGAGGTTACGCATCCGAGGTTAGCAGATGCACCTGAAAGATTGTTCATTAAATTACCACTGGCAGAAGAATAGAAATAAAACGGGCCATTACTTCCAACATATTCAGTTTTCGTATTGTTCAAAACACTTTCTATCGCGGTTACGGTTGGCACTACATCATTATCAGTAATAGTGAAAGTGTAAGAGGAACTGCTTGGCGCCGCCTGTGCATTGGTTCCTCCACCAATTATGTAACTTAAAGTAAATGATTCGGTGCTTTCCACTTCTGCATCGTTATAAATACGTATGGTAATAGGTTGTGGCGTAGTGCTCCCATTTGCAAAAGTTACAACATTTGATGGTGCAGTAAAATCTCCATTCGTAGTAAAATCATAATCAACACCCTGAGTGGCAGTGCCGCTGGAAGACAGGGTTACATTTGCATTTCCGGTGGGAGCTATATCTATATTCATATTTATCACATAATCTTTATAGTTACGGCATCCTGTAGTTGCTGCTGTTAATTCAGGCTGGTAGTTATAGCCAAAAGCAAATCTTACATAAGGAATAGTAAAAGGAATAATAGATGTCCATAGTCCACGGCCATGTGTTGCTGCTGCAACTGTACCATCGCTGGGACGGTATTGAAGCATATCAGTCCGAACAATTGGAAATGTAGGATCCTGTGTCCAGACTGTTGAACTGCCATTAATATTAGTTGTTTCGTAAACCCCCATTTCTGTAGCCAGGATTGCCTTTGTATTATCTTCAGGATAAAACAATGCCCAACGTACAGGAATGTCGGGAAGATTGCCGGAAATATTTGTCCAGCCTGCAGCGCCACCGCCTGTAGTACTTACCCAAACATGCGCCGCACCATAGTTTGAAAATGTCGCTATTAAATTATTATCTGTGGTACCAATCGCAACACAGGAAACTGTTGTGGGACTCATACTACCCCCGGTAATGTTTGTAGATGTGGGAGAAGCAAGATTTGCATTATCAACCTTTACAATTTTACCAGCATCAGTTCCAAAAAAAACTCTGTTAGCTGTATAGCGAGATTTCATTACATGCGTAACATAACCACTAAATGCACCAACAGAAATTGAAGAAGTAGTAGACCCGGTTTGAGGATTATCCCAACGAAGATAAGTACCAGAAGACCAGGCTGTATACAGTTTGTTATTTATATCATCATAATCTGTAGGATTTATAAATTGACCAGTATTACCAAAGTTAACATTAGACCATGAGGCGCCTCCATTAGTGCTTCGCCTGTAATTACTATAAACATAAGAGCAAAACTGATATTGCGGTTCATCCTGGTCAATGTGCACAAATGCACCATCACCCCCTGTAACTTCTGTTGTGCCGCTCAATCCTGCATTTGTAAATTGATGGCAACCATTATCCTGTGCACCTGCCAAAAAATAATTTGTTGATGAAGGATGTATAGCGCAGGAATAAAATTGTTTCAATCTAAGCCCAACATTTCTATCTGTAAAGGTTGCTCCTCCATCTCCGGAATAAAATATGCCACCATCGGTACCTACTAAAACCTGGTTGCCATTCCATACAACTGTCTGTTGATCAGCATGAACGTAACTCGGAACTAAAAATACCCACCTGGAAACCTGAGTCCAGGTTGTTCCTCCATCAATTGTTCTGTAACAATTCAATCCACCAGCTACAACATTAAGAGGGTTCGCCGGATCAACACCAAGTGCAATATTATACCAGGCCTGCCCGGAACTAAGATCATTAGTTCCTGAAGCAGCAGGGGGTGATGTGGTAGTTGGTGACCAGGTGCCACCGCCATCTATTGATTTATAAACTGTTGGGGTCTGGAAACTGGAATTGGAAGGTAAAGCATATACCGTAGCACCCGAAACTGCTAATTCAACATTGTATGCAATATTCGGAAATGCCGTTGTTGGCGTAGTCCAGGTAGCGGGAGTTACGGTAGACGGATTATCTGTAAACCGGTATCCAGCAGGGTTTGCACTAAACCAGCCATTATAATATCCGCAAACAATATGCATTCTTCCGGTGCTACTCAGCTTCATGTCCGTGATGGCTGTATTTAATCCTGTCGGCGTAATATTAGTCCAGCTTGTTCCCCCATCAATGGATCGTTGAATTCCAGTACCATTGCCCATAGTAGCTACATATACGTTACCTGATGCATCGCATATAACTTTAGAAATATTCCAAAAACCAGTTGTAGCAGGTAATAAATTCCAGGTTACTCCATGATCAGTGCTTTTCCATATCCCGCCGCCTCTTACAGCATCAATATTAATTGTTTTTTCTCCCGATCCAAAGTACATAACGTCTTTGCCGGTTGAGTTTGGATCCTGGCAAATAGAACCAATTGCAAGATTGCTAAAGAAATCATTTACCAAAGTCCATGTTGCAGGCGATGCTGATATATCTGAAGTTTTCCAAAGGCCTCCGTCAACGCCACCTACCCAAACAGTATGATTACTTGCATCTGCAAGGTCAACCCAAATTGCCCGCATGCGTCCGCTGGGTACTCCATTACCTGCCCTGGTGTTACCATTACTAGGTCCTGTAGCATCAGTATTTGGACCACGTTCTGACCAAGAAAGTGCAGTTGTTGTATTTGGACTGTTTCCAAGAAGTCTCTGTCTCATCAGGTTTTCATATGCATTTATCAACCTGTATTTAGGAACATAGCCCAGGCTAATATCTTTTGTCATCTCAAACTCTTGTTTTTGAGCAAGTAGTATTCCATCTTCTCTGTCAACAACATTATTTTCATTTTCAGTTTTAATACTTTTATCTGCGATATTTTTATCAGATTTTAAATGATAAAAACTCCAGCCAAAAAAAATAACGAGCACTGCAAATAACTGAAGTAGTAAAGCTTTTTTCATGATGTTTAGTTTTGGGTTGTCAAATTAAGTTTAAAAATTTTTAAACTGCAACAAGTGATGTCCAGGAATTAGTTTAACCAGGTGTTACTTTTTTCTATTATTTTATACAATAATAAAAATATCGGTTATATGAAATTTATAGGAATATTTGGTCTTTTAAATATAAGCTTTTTATATATCATTAATCCGGAAACTTTTAGAAGGTTTCTATGTTGTTAAATGTAAAAGCCCACAAGATGAAGAAATATATTCTGAACGATTTGTAAAATAAATGGGTTAAATTAATTTTCTAACCACCCTATTTTTTTGCCATTCCGCTGGTCTTAACCTACCTTTGCAGCCTGAAAAATTAAACTAATTATATGGTTGATATTAAACCTGATGAAATTTCGGCGATACTACGCCAGCAGTTAAGTAATTTCAATGTTGAAGCCAATCTTGAAGAAGTAGGAACTGTGCTGCAGGTTGGGGATGGTATTGCCCGTATATACGGCTTGAACAATGTAGGTTCCGGGGAATTAATTGAATTTGAAAATGGGGTAAAGGCAATTGCTCTTAACCTTGAAGAAGATAATGTGGGAGTGGTTTTAATGGGAGACCAGGGCAATATTAAAGAAGGTGCAATTGTTAGGCGTACAGGTAAGATCGCCTCAATTAAAGTTGGAGATGGATTAGCTGGGCGGGTTATCAACTCGCTTGGTGAACCAATCGATGGTAAAGGACCAATTACAGGAGACTTATATGAAATGCCTTTGGAGCGGAAAGCACCTGGTGTAATCTTCCGCGAGCCCGTGAAAGAACCTCTACAAACCGGTATAAAAGCCATCGATGCTATGATTCCAATTGGACGAGGACAAAGGGAATTAGTAATTGGTGACCGCCAAACCGGCAAAAGCGCTATTTGCATTGATACGATCATTAATCAAAAAGAATTTTACAAAGCAGGCAAACCGGTTTATTGCATATACGTTGCCATTGGACAAAAAGCATCAACGATTGCACAGGTGATGAAAACTCTGCAGGAAAATGATGCAATGGCATATACAACCATTGTTGCTGCATCCGCAGCTGATCCAGCTCCTCAACAATTCTATGCCCCATTCTCCGGAGCCGCACTAGGTGAATTCTTCCGTGATACCGGCCGTCATGCATTGATCATTTATGATGATCTTTCAAAACAAGCTGTTGCTTATCGCGAAGTATCGCTTTTATTAAGAAGACCACCTGGACGTGAAGCCTATCCAGGTGATGTATTTTACCTGCATAGCCGCTTACTTGAAAGGGCAGCCAAAATCATTTCTAAGGATGAAATTGCCCAAAAGATGAATGATCTGCCTAATAACATCAGGCATCTTGTTAAAGGAGGCGGATCTTTGACAGCACTACCTATCATTGAAACACAGGCTGGCGATGTGTCTGCATACATCCCTACTAATGTGATCTCCATCACTGATGGTCAGATATTCCTTGAAGGAAATCTGTTCAATGCAGGTATACGCCCGGCAATTAATGTTGGTATTTCTGTAAGCCGGGTGGGTGGAAATGCACAGATAAAATCAATGAAGAAAGTTGCAGGAACATTAAAGCTTGACCAGGCTCTTTATCGGGAGCTGGAAGCCTTCTCTAAATTTGGTGGTGACCTTGATGCTGCAACCAAATCAGTACTTGATAAAGGTGCACGCAATGTTGAAATTTTAAAACAACCTCAGTTTTCTCCATACTCTGTAGAGAAACAGGTTGCAATGATCTACTTAGGAACAAATGGATTGTTGGATATCCCCGTTAAAAATGTTAAACAATTTGAGGAACATTTTTTAATGGAAATGGACAATAAGCTTCCTGAGGTTCTGGCAGATTTCAAAAAAGGAAATTTACCTGAAGATGGAGTCAGGAAAATGGTTGAACTAGCCAAAGAATTAATGCATCAATACAAATAAGATTAATCACAACTTGATCTCTTCATCGCTTTTATCGTAAAAGTGGAATTCAGTAAGGTGGTAGTTGCTATTTTCTTTGATCCTGATCTTTTGCTTGTATCTCCAGCTCCATTTCAAACTTTTGGAAATCAGCCCTTTGGTGAGATACGCATATAATATCGGGTGAACCTCAACAGTAAGTCCCTTATGTTTTTGCATAATAAGGTAACTGAGGTTTTTTTCTATTTCGTCTTCCAGGATAAGTGTAGAAGATATTTTTCCAGTTCCGGCACAACTTGCACAGATCTCTGAGGTATTAATATTCATCTCCGGCTTCATTCGCTGCCGGGTGATCTGCATCAAACCGAATTTACTTATTGGCAGCACTGCATGTTTTGCCCGGTCCATACGCATAAAACCTTCCATAGCCTCACTAAGCCGTTTTTTGTTTTCCAACAACCGCATATCAATAAAATCAACAACTATTATTCCCCCAATATCTCTTAGTCGTAATTGCCTCGCAATTTCAGAAGCAGCTTCAAGATTGGTTTCAAGTGCATTTTGTTCCTGGTTGTTGCTCACACTTTTGTAGCCACTGTTAACATCGATAACGTGCAATGCTTCGGTATGTTCAATAATAAGATAAGCTCCGCTAGGCAGGTTTACAGTTTTACCAAAGGCTGCTTTTACCTGCTTGGTAACCCCATAGCTGTCAAAGATTGGAGAGCCATTACTATGGAAAGAGATGATATCTGCCTTATCAGGCGCAATTCTCTGGATATATATTTTAGTATCGTTAAATATATTTTTATCGTTTACAACTATCCTGTTAAAATCTTCACTTAATAAATCACGAAGAATACTTGTTGTCTTGCCTTCTTCGCTCATTATTTTAGTTGGAGGTATAGCAGTCCTAAGATTTCTCTGGATGTTTTTCCACGTCTCAATTAGACTGAGAAGATCTTCATGAAGTTCAGCAGTATGTTTACTTTCAGCTGCGGTTCGAACAATAACTCCAAAATTTTTTGGCTTGATGGCTTCAATGATCTTATGAAGTCTTTTTCTTTCTTCTGAAGAATGTATCTTCCTTGAAACGGCAATAATGTCGTTAAATGGAGTTAAAACGACGAATCTACCTGGCAGAGACAATTCACAACTAAGTCGTGGACCTTTTGCTGCAATCGGCTCTTTTAATATCTGGACTAAAATGTTTGGTTTTCCACTTAATACTTCAGCGATCTTCCCTGTTTTTACGATCTCAGGTTCTACAACAAACTTGGTAAAATCAAATCCACCTTCACTTTTGTCGTTGATCCCCATATTGGTGAACTTAAGAATAGACCGGACATAGGGACTCAAATCCGTATAATGTAGAAAAGCATCTTTTTCAAATCCCACATCAACAAAGGCTGCATTCAGTCCAGGAATGAGTTTTTTTACCTTTCCCAGGTATAGGTCACCCACTGCAAAATTTGCATTAGCTTGTTCACTATGGAGTTCTACAAGTTTCTTATCCTCCAACAAGGCTATTTCTACCGCTTGTGGAGCGGCATTTATGATCAATTCCTTATTCAAGCGAAATCATTTTAAGTAAACTCTTACCAACACAGAAGGAAATATGTAATACGCAGTATAGTACCGACATAAGAAATCCAGGAAGCTGGTTATTTCTTTTTATGACGATTCTTTCTTAAACGCTTCTTACGTTTGTGAGTAGCAATTTTATGACGTTTTCTCTTTTTACCACATGGCATAATTCAATTATTTAGTGATGTATATTTAAAAAAATTCAATTAATGTTCTGCCTTTAATGCTTTGATACGTTTATCTACCTCTTTGCTGTACTGGGTGTTATTGACCAGTTTTTTACTGTATTCGTACCACTTGATGGCACCTTCTTTATCTCCTTCCCCCGCGTAAGCATCTGCGAGCCATGAAACAGCTTCCAGATTTAAAGGTTGCGCCTCCACTACCTTAGTTAAACGATCAACAGCTTTAGGAAACTGGCGAGATATAACGCCACCTATACCCAAAACCATCTGCGCTTTCATGTTGGTAGAATCTTTCCTCACCACCAGTAGCAATTGTTGAATGCCTTTCATCGTTTCTGCCGGATCACCAATCATCCCTTTCCCATAAACGTAACAACTGCCAAGGCCAACTTTAAGATCATCATTATCGGGATTAAGCAAGATTGCCTTCTCAAATAGTTTGGCGGCTGTTTCTGCTTCCCAACTTTTGACAGCAACATTCTCTTCACCGCGCATACTGTCTAAAATTAATCGGGCTGCAAAGGTGAGATTTTTTTCGGAATTAACCAACTTAGCTGCTTCAGACAAATAATAGCTATAGGGGACAAAAGCTTTGACAGAATCTTTCCAGAAGCCAGCCAGGTTCAGATATTGCTGATACAATTGCGTTTTAACGTCCCCTCTTGCAATATTATTTTCAGTTTTGCTTATATACTCGAGCTGTGAGGAAGGAAGATTTCGTTTGGCCGATTGAATAAAATTATTGACGTTGAAAGTAGGAGTGGTTGATTTAGAAGGAGGGAAATTACTTTTTTGAATTTCAATCTTACCAAAGAAAAACAATCCTGAAAGTAATACCAATCCCGCTCCAGTAAGATAAAGTTGCTGTTTCACCCTTGCTATTTAGATCCCGATTTATTACGGGCTGCAAAGTTACTCCTAATGGGTGAAACAAAACCCCGTAGGGCTGATATTATTAAAGCACGATTTTGCCAGAATTCCTTCCCTTAATATCCTGAACAAATTCTTTGGCTGGCTTAAAAGCTGGGACATAATGCTCCGGAATCTCAACAGCTATATTCTTTTTTATATTGCGACCGATCTTTGCAGCACGCTTCTTGGTAATAAAGCTGCCGAACCCCCGAATGTAAATATTTTCACCATTGGCAAGGGATTCTTTAACCTCCTTAAACATAGTTTCCAGAGTTACCAGTACATCCACTTTAGGAATCCCGGTTTTTTCTGAAATTTGATTAATTAGATCTGCCTTTCTCATTTTTGTAGATTGATGGGCGATTAATAATAAATACGAGACAAGAAGAAAAAAGTTTAAATAGGGAATACAAATTTAATAATCTTTATTATAAATAAAAGATCAATAATGATTAGTTTCCAAACTAATTGCAACAACCTTAGTGATTTATATCAGACATGACCAAAGAAAGACACTTCACAAGTTTACTACTAAAATGGAACAAAGAGGAAAATAATCGTTGTATGCCATGGAAAAATGAAAAAAATCCTTATCGTATCTGGATAAGTGAGATCATTTTACAACAAACACGGGTGCAGCAAGGACTTGCATATTATAATCGCTTTATTAAACGGTTTCCAACGGTATATGCCATCGCCAATACAGAAGAGTCCGAGGTATTTAAACTATGGGAAGGACTGGGATATTATAGCCGTTGTAAAAATATCATCCTTTCTGCCCGATATATATCAAAAGAATTAAAAGGGCGTTTCCCTGAAACATACGAAGATATTTTAAAATTAAAAGGTATCGGAAACTATACAGCGAGCGCTATCGCATCATTTGCATACAACTTGCCTTATGCTGTACTAGACGGAAATGTATTTAGGGTTTTATCCAGAGTTTTTGGAATTAGTATTCCCATCGACAGCATCGAGGGGAAAAAGACATATGAAGTATTAGCACAAAAATTATTGGATAACAAACATCCCGGGATTTATAATCAGTCACTTATGGACTTTGGTGCCACCATTTGTAAACCCCAGATACCCTTATGTACTGCTTGCCCAATGAATAAAATCTGTTTCGCATTCCAAAATCACCAGGTTGACCTGCTGCCCGTAAAACAAAAAAAGATCATTAGAAAGGAACGTTGGATGTATTACCTGGTGATTGATTATAAAAATAAATTCTATGTCCGAAAACGAATTAACAAAGACATTTGGCAAAACTTATTTGAATTTGTATTGATTGAAAGATCAAAACCGGCTAAATTAGACCACTTACGCTCTGGCGATCTATTCCATCAAATGCTAAATGGAACTAATTATTCTTTAAATGCCGTTTCTGGCTTACAAACCCAATTACTTACTCACCTGGTCATAAAAGGCCGGTTTATTAGCTTATCGTTTCAGGCTCCATTCCCAATTGAAGGATATAGCCTGGTAACCAAAAAACAACTTCAATCTCTGCCTTTTCCTAAATTTATAACCGCATATTTGAAAGATTAAAATGTATCTTTAAATTTGTTTAAGGGGCTGATAGAGGCTTGTTAAACAGTACAAATTTACATTATGAGAGGTGTAAACAAGGTAATGTTGATTGGCAATTTAGGTAAGGATCCTGATCTACAATTTCTGGAAGGGAATATAGCCGTAGCCAAGTTTTCATTGGCCACAACGGAAACATATAAAGATAGAACCGGAAAACTAATTTCTCAAACAGAATGGCATACAGTGGTATTATGGAGAGGACTTGCAGAACTCGCTCAAAAATACCTGCATAAAGGAAGTCTTGTTTATATCGAAGGAAGATTAAAAACCCGCAGTTGGGAGGATAAAGAACATAATAAAAAATTCGCCACTGAAGTGGTTGGCGACAACCTGATCATGCTGGATAAAAGATCTGAGGGTGGACACCATGGAGGCACGGATATAGATCACATGCCCAACAATGATATTCCACCTATGGATGAGGGCACTGAACGTCTACCATTTTAATTGATAATCCCCCTGATCTATTGTTAATTTAAATTTCTTCTTTTGGACTATCATTCGGAAACTAACATTATACTGCACGGCTTAAGATTTCTCCTTATTACACCCGGTGCCACCACCATCCTTGTTTTTACTATCCTATTTTTGTTTGTTATCTCGTTTTTAGTGGCAGGATCTGAGGTTGCTTTTTTTTCCCTTACATATAAAGACATCAATCTTCTTAAAACAAAGAGGCATCCCTCCTATCGAAGGATTGTATCCTTATTGGAAACACCTAAGACATTACTGGCTTCCATGCTTATTACAAACAGTTTTGTGAACATAGGCATTATCCTCATCTCGAATGTACTGATGGAAAGTTGGATCAATGGCCTGCATTTGCATTATATAATTGAATTCATTCTTAAGGTGGTCGTTGTCACTACTGCTCTTGTAATGTTTGGGGAGGTTCTCCCAAAAGTTTGGGCTACACATCACAAGATATGGTTTGCAGCCAGCGCATCTCTGATAATCGAAATATTCAACAGTATTTTCTTCAGATTCAGTAACCGTTTAGTAAAGCTAAGCGACAGAATAGAAAATAAATTTCACCCAGCAGGAACCGCGAGTATGGATAATACCCAACTTGATTATGCTATAGACTTATTACCAGATCATGAAGCAACAAAAGAAGAAAAACAGATTCTGAAAGGGATCAGGAAGTTTGGCAATACTACGGTTAAGCAAACAATGCGTACCCGCCTTGACGTGAGTGGTATAGAGTATAACTGCACATTTCAAAATGTTATCAGAACAGTAGAAGAGATGCATTACTCAAGGCTGCCGGTCTTTAAAAATAATCTTGACGAGATAACAGGAATCCTACACACCAAGGACCTGCTGCCACATCTTGATGCCCCTTATGATTTTGACTGGCACAGCCTTATACGCCAGGTGCTTTATGTTCATGAACAAAAGCTGATAGAAGATCTTTTACAGGAATTCAGGAGCAAACACGTACACTTTGCTGTAGTAGTCGATGAATTTGGTGGAACCTCAGGGATAGTATCACTCGAAGATATTATGGAAGAGATCATTGGAGATATTCATGATGAATTTGATGATGAGGAAAGTGGGAATAAAAAGCTGGATGAACATACATATATTTTTGAAGGTAAGACGATGATCAATGATGTCTGCAAGGCACTCAACATTCCTGTAGAAACCTTTGACAAACTGAGGGGGGATAGTGACTCGCTTGCAGGACTCGTTTTGGAAATCGCCGGCGAATTCCCACAAATAAATGAAGAGGTACTTTGTGATGATTTTATATTTACTCCCCTGGTAATTAATAAGAACAGGATTGAAAAAGTAAAGGTTACCCTAACTAATGATGACGAAAAATGACAATAGACAATAGGCAATTTGCAAATGACAATAGACAATATGCAAAAGGGAAAAGGGAAAATATTCTAATGAGGGTAGATCCATTGTTTACCCTGCACTCCCAATTACCAGTTGCCCATTGCCAATTTCACATTGCCCATTGCTCATTGATAATTGCCTTTTGCCTTATTGTCGTAACGGGCTGTAACTCTGTATACACCTCAAAAAAGGCCGGCTATTATAAAATTGACTTCCCTGAAAGACATTATATAAAATTTGAAAAAGAAGGATTTCCTTATTCATTTGAATATCCTCAATATGCAAACATAGTAAGGGATACTGCCTATTTTGACAGCACTTCTGATAATAAGGCCTGGGTAAATGTAGACTTCCCGCAATTCAAGGGAAAAATTTATATAAGCTATAAAACAATTGGAGGAATATCAGTTTACAAAGTAAAGAAGAATGGCATTTATATTGATTCTGCCGGGAAAAACTCATTTGAAAAGAT
>JADGPY010000264.1 GCA_017882205.1 Chitinophagaceae bacterium | reverse complement strand
CTGCAACAAGGACTATTTATGTATATGGCGTCTGGAATACAGGAAATGGTGGCGGACCGGGCGTTCGAGAGATGAATGATACATTAACCTTTTTAAGGAATACACCATAATAATAAAATAATTGCTGGTTAAAAGCCGCTTCATTTGGAGCGGCTTTTTACTTTTGGCGGGCTGACAAAGTCAGATTATTTAGTTTATTCAATTTATTGATTAAGGTTCATTATCAATAATGTTAATAAATTCTCATCTATATCTTTGTTTGGATTTTGATTAAAGAAATCATCTACCTTTTTAGATTGGTTTGAAAGGACTTTTCGAATACTATTTTCAGTTAAGTTTATCTTTTTTAACGTTCCTTTTTGAGAAATATAATATGATAAATTATCTACGTATTGATTATAATTAGTTCCACTTCTGACCTTACTAACGTCCCTAAAGTCGGCTTTTTCATATTTTGTGATATTCAATTTATACAAGGAGTATTTCGAAGTATCTTCTACTAAAACCTGATAAAAAACATCTTTGCCTGACGGGTCAATCAATTTCCCATTAATGAATTTTTGAGTGCCAATAGTGAAATATTTTATTTTGGACTTATCCAATAGCACGCACAAATTGCCCTGACTGGTATAATTAGCGTAGATATTTTGATTTAGCTTATCAAAATTGAATAGATAGTTCTGAGATATGGTTACATTTTCAGTAGTTGTAACACTCCCGGCAGTCCATTGATCAAATAAATATTGGCTTCCTTTCACTTCACTACTAGAAAAAGAGGTGATAGTAGAAGTATTTACATTCAGGTTATGCATGGCCAGGTATTTAAAATCATCCGCCGTGGCAGTTACGTTTTGAGCTTTGGATACGCACAGTACAGATAACCATGTAAGGGTGAGCAGTAATTTCATATGTTTTATTTAGGATACCAAAAATACTATACAATGAGTTATTTTTGAAAAAATTAAAGTTATGGATTTGCCAAAAGATCAGCCGAATCAATTGAATATAGAGATCTCTGAAGAAATATCTGAAGGGGTTTATGCTAACCTTGCCATCATTACACATAGTCATGCTGAATCTGTAGTCGATTTTGTGAAAGTTATGCCGGGAACGCCTAAGAGTAAGGTAAAGAGCAGGAAATGGTGGCGGACCGGGCGTTCGAGAGATGAATGATACTCTTAAATACTTAACAGACACACCTTAGAAGATTTCAATAGAACTATATCAAAAGCCGCCTGTAAGGGGCGGCTTTTTTGTATCTTCGATTTTACGATCTTTTTCACTTTTGGATCCAATCTCAACTTATTCTATCGTAACAAACTTATATTGATTGAGAACAGCTTTTATCATACTGATTTGTTTGTTATCCGCCGAATTTTTAACTGCCCAAAAAGAAGCCACCTACTGGTATTTTGGGAATCATGCCGGAATGAAGTTTAGTTCAAACTCTGTAACTCCGCTCACAGATGGTGTAATGGCTGTAGATGAAGGATGCGCCTCTATTTCGAACAAAAGCGGACGCCTGCTTTTTTATACAAGAGGCACGATCGTATACAATCGCAAACATGTAAAAATGAAAAATGGCGATGGTTTGTACGGTGATCCCAGCAGCACTCAGAACGCCGTTATTGTACCGCAGCCAGGAAACGACAGCCTATATTATATTTTTACTGTAGATTGGCAAAATGGTGATAAGGGCCTCAATTTTTCTTTGGTTAATATGCATGGTGATAATGGATATGGGGAAGTGATAGTAAAAAATACACATCTCGCTGATTCCGTTTATGAAAAGATTACCGCCGTAGCAAACTGCAGTAAGGATGTTTGGATAGCTGTTAAGCGTTTTAACTCGGACAAATATTTGGTTTTCTCACTCTCACGGGCAGGCATATCCGGCCCGGTAATTAGCAGTACAGGAGTAGTAATTGGAGGAGTCTCAAATAATAGTATCGGGGCAATGAAATTTTCTAATGATGGCACAAAGCTGGCGGCTGTTCACGCCTATCAAAATGATTTTGTTGAATTGCTTGATTTTGATAATACTACGGGGATTCTTTCCAATCCAAGAGTTTTTCGCGCAGATACTTCCACAACATCAATATCCTCCATTGGAAGTTATGGGATTGAATTTTCTCCTAACAACAGGCTTTTATATACTTCTTCATATAGCTTTCAACAGGGTAATTCTTACCTTAACCAGTTCGATGTTAGCCTACCTACGGGCAATGCGATAAGCAATTCTAAAAAACTGATAAGCCAGATCGCGGATGGGCAGATGGCTGCACTCCAGATAAGTATTGATAAAAAGATATATTTATCGATGTGGGGGGATCGTCATATCTCATTGATAAATGATCCTGATGTACCAGATACAGGGTGTCATTTTGTTCAAGACCAGTTGGCGTTTGGAAATTATAGTGGTATTTATTGCCAGGGTGGGTTACCGTCATTCGTACAGAGCTATTTTAATTCAGCTCTGAATTCATATGATTTTTCAAGAAACGGACAATGTTCAGACAAGACGGTACAGTTCACTATAAATAAGATCAATGGTATTGATTCTGCACGATGGAATTTTGGAGATAATGGCCGTTCAACCTCGCTTTCGCCGATGCACACTTATATGGCACCAGGATATTATAATGTATCACTCATTGTATATAAGCAGGATTGTTCGGGCCAGAATGATACCATTCTACACAGCGTGTATATTGCGCCATCTGGAGGTAATTTTTTAGGACCGGATACATCAGTCTGTATAAGCACCGGTCTTGTTCTCGGCTTCAGCGTTACGGATGCCGATTACCTGTGGAATACCGGAAGTGTTCAGGATACCATTTCAGCCGACAGCAGTGGGATATACTGGCTCGAAATACAACAGAACGGCTGTGTGCTCCGGGACTCGATTACAGTACTCATTAAACCACCTCCTGCTGTTAACCTTGGTAATGACACAACGATTTGCACCAATCATGTTTTTGTTCTGGATGCCGGAAATCCGGGAGCCAATTATTTATGGAATACAGGTTCAAGATCACAAAAAATAGTGGTTTTTAAAACAGGTACGTACTCATTAACGGTAACCAGTGATGGATGTACCGCTTCCGGTAAAATAAATGTCACTACCGGCATCTGTGATCTTCTTTTACCCACTGCATTCTCACCAAATGGGGACGGGCTGAATGATGAATTTGGGATTCTTAATGGGGTAGGGATCTATCATCCTGATTTTAGAATATTCGATCGATGGGGCAGGCTTGTGTTCCATACTACGGATGTGGGTAAACGCTGGGATGGTACATTCAAATCACAAAAGCTTCCTATCGGAGTGTACATCTGGACGATCTCGTACACCGACTCTGTGAAACAATTAGTAAAAGCAAAAGGTACTGTGACGCTTATCAGGTAATTACTATTGATTTAAATAATTGCCAAGATCTATCAATAATGAATCATCAAGTTCTCTATTTGAATTCATTTTTACGGTTATTTACTATAAGATAAGTTATTTTTGATAAAATTATCTAAATGGACTTGCCTAAAGAACAACCTAATCAACTGAATATTGAGATTTCTGAAGAAATATCTGAAGGGGTTTATGCTAACCTTGCCATCATTACGCATAGCCATGCAGAATTTGTGGTAGATTTTGTAAATGTAATGCCGGGAACGCCGAAGAGCAAGGTTAAAAGCAGGATTATTTTAACACCTACTCATGCTAAGCGGTTTATGAAAGCTATGATTGATAATGTGAAGAAGTTTGAAACGGTTAATGGGAATATACAGGATATTGAGGCGGTAGAGTTGCCATTTAACTTTGGAGGACCAACAGCCCAGGCATAAAAATTAGTTGTTAGTTTTTAGAATTACAATATGCCTTCATCAGCAAAGCTGAAATACCCATCTTCTGATACGATGATATGATCTAGCACACGTATATCAAAGTACTTCGCGGCTTCTTTTATTTTTAAAGTAAGATCCTCATCTGCCTTGCTGGGCTTTAAGTTGCCTGAAGGATGGTTATGGCATAGTACAATGGAGGTTGCTTCTTCTTCCAATGCTTTTTTCAGGATCATCCTGGGATCGGCGACAGTACCGGTAATCCCACCACGGCTGATGATCTCGAAGTGATTGATCTTATTGGCCCGGTTCAGAAAAATAACAGCAAACACTTCATAAGCATAATCTTTTAAAACGATATGCAGGTAACCGGCAATATCCGTACTGCTATGGACTACTTGTTTTGGTAGCGCATTGGATGCCTGCCTGCGACGCCCAAGTTCGAGAGCGGCGGATAAAGTTACTGCCTTGGCCGGGCCGATGCCTTTAATTTTTGTCATATCGTGAACGGAGAGCTTACCTAATTCGTTCAGATTATTTTTGCCAAGCTTTAATATTTCCTTTGCCAGATCTACTGCAGATTTTTCTTTATTGCCATTATTGATGAGGATAGCAAGTAATTCAGAATCGCTTAATGATGCCGCTCCATTGGCAAGAAGTTTTTCTCTGGGCCTGTCGTCTACAGCCCAATTTTTAATAGAGGTGGATGAGTTGTTGAAAGTTTCCGCCATAGCAAGATAATTTGTTGCCAATATAAAGTATAATTTCGCTGCTCAAATGGTGGTTTCCTCCAAATACTCCAAACATGCATACCAACGTTAAAATATTTTCCGGCACAGGTTCCAAATACCTTGCAGAACAGATTGCTGTGCGTTTCGGCGAGCCATTAGGGAAAGTAAATATCCATAAGTTCAGCGATGGAGAAATTGGTGTAGAGTTCCAGGAAAGTATTCGAGGCCAATTTGTTTTCCTGGTGCAAAGTACTTTTGCCCCGACTGATAATATGATGGAATTATTACTGATGATTGATGCTGCAAAAAGAGCATCGGCTTATAAAGTAATTGCGGTTATTCCTTATTACGGATATGCCCGTCAGGACAGGAAAGACAGGCCAAGGGTAGCGATCGGTTCAAAGCTTGTAGCCAATATGCTTACCGCAGCAGGGGCCGATAGGGTTATTACGATGGATCTGCATGCACCACAGATACAGGGATATTTTGATATTCCTGTAGATCACCTTGACTCTTCAGCCATCTTTATACCCTATATTGAGGATCTGAAATTGGAAAATCTAACTTTTG
>JADGPY010000263.1 GCA_017882205.1 Chitinophagaceae bacterium | reverse complement strand
GCCCCATCAGTTACACCATCAATCGTTATATTTCCATAAGTCACAACATTGCCAAAACGACTTATTGCAAATTTTGTGGATACGCCACCCATATCTTGATTTGCTTCTGTTGAATTATAATCACCTGGCGTTGCAAAATATAAACTTCCATCAGACTGACTCAGTCCTAATTGCCCCACCCAACCTGATGAAATGCTTCTGTGAACTGCTCCATCATACCAATGATTAAAACCAATAGCCGGCCAGTTACGCTGTAATGAAATGCCTGCACCTTCTCCGCCAAAAATTGCTGCTGTATTCCCAACTGCACCATTTTGTTCTAACGCCGCTCTTGTGGGTGTTCCCATACCTATTCCCACTTTTCCGCCGTTTACGTCATTAATTAATACATTACTGTTATTCTTGCCTCCGCGTATATAGGTATCTTCATTTGCACCAAAAAAGAAATGTGTGTAATAAACAGATCCCAGCAGGTCAAATTCACCGCTTTGTTTTAAAGTAAAGTTTTGCCGTAAACCTGTAATGTTGCCAAAGTCTGTAATAGATTGATTGCCGTTGAAATTTGCGATGTATAATTCGCCACTCCCCGGCGCCATACCTATAAGACTGCCAAAGCCGGCTTTAATGGTTTTTGCTCCCCCGTTATAAAAATAGTTAAATCCGATTTCAGGATCGTCAGCTTGAATAGTTACACCATTTTTATCAGCACCAAACATGGCCACCGCAGCGCCTACGCTGCCATTGATCTCTAATGTGGCATGAGTGGGGTTGGTGGTACCTATCCCTACATTTTGTGAATAAATAGTCAGGAACGAAAAATAAGAAATGAGAAGAGTTATAAGTGTTTTCATAGAATGAATATTTTAAGTCACTAAGATAGTTTCTTTTAATCCAAATTGCACATTTTACTAAAATGGGATGCATTCCAAATTCCTCCTGCTGAGGCATTAAAGTTAAACCTGACCGGAACCATTAAAACCAATGGAGCAGCGGGTCAGAACGGCCAGGTACTTATGAGTACAGGCAGTGGTTACAGAGGCGGGGATGGTATGGTGTTGATCTGGTATAACTGATGCTACCGGTTAATGCAAATAAAAATCCCCCTATATTTCAAGGGGGATCTGCTTCTTTTGAAAGCAATATCATCAAAATAATGATTATTTCTTGTCAGCTTCTTTCTTTACTTCTTTTGCAGCACTTTTCATTTTATCTGATGCTTTGTTCATCTCTTTTTTAGCAGTGTCAGCCATCTTAGCTGCATCAGTTGCCATACTCTTCGAGGTATCCAAAGCCGCTTTAGTAGCGCTGTCAGATGAATTCTTAGCATCTTTAGCCATGGAAGTTGAATCAGGTGATGTAGTAGTTTCAGTTTTGGTAGTATCACCACCACAAGAGGTCAAAAAAGCAGCTATAGCTACAATTGCGATTAATTTTTTCATTGTTATTTGTTTAAGTTTTTAAAGTGTGCGCAAAGGTAGCAGAAAATTTGAATTATACAAGTTTAGATCCAATTATTTTCGTTAGTAACCCGAAAAAAATGCATTATTTAACAGGGAATGGGTATAATTTACTTTTTTCTAAAAAATATCCTGATGGGTACACCCGTCAATTGGAAGCTTTCACGAAGCTTATTTTCGAGATAATTCTTATACGGAGTCTTAATATCATCAGGATAATTACAAAAAAAAGCAAAAGAAGGAACTACAGTAGGCAATTGCGTAACGAACTTTATTTTAACTGCATTTCCCCTAACTACAGGTGCATGATAGGCTTCAACTGCTTTTAGCATGATATCATTCAATTTTGAAGTAGGGATCTTTCTTTGCCGGTTTTCATATACTTCAAGCCCGATTTCGATTGCCTTGAAGATTCTTGTTTTTTCTGTGGCCGAAATAAAAATTATAGGCACATCAGTAAACGGGGCTAATTTGTGCTTTAATTGTTTTTCATAATCCCGGGCTGTATTGGTCTCCTTTTCAGCGAGATCCCATTTATTTACAAGCACAACAATCCCCTTACCCTTTTTTACAACCAATGAAAAAATATTCAGATCCTGGGCGGTAATACCCTTTTCGGCATCAAGTAGCAAAAGACAAACATCGGCTTCATCCATTGCTTTGATAGCTCTTATCACGGAATAAAATTCCAGGTCTTCGCTTACCTTGGTTTTCCTACGGATACCAGCTGTATCGATGAGTATAAATTCCTTGTTGAATAGATTATAGTTAGTATGTATCGTGTCCCTTGTTGTACCTGGAATATCGCTAACAATAGTTCTTTCCTGACCCGTCAATGCATTAAGCAGGGATGATTTTCCAACATTTGGTTGTCCAATAATGGCAAATTTGGGTGACTGCACTTCATCAGGCTCTGTGCCATCCTCCGGAATCAATTCTGCTATTTCATCGAGCAGTTCCCCGCTTCCAGTTCCGCTAATGGAAGAAATAAAGAATATCTTATTAAAACCCAGGCTATAAAATTCGGAAGCCTCCATTAAACGGTCATGATTGTCAATCTTATTAATGAGAAGGTAAACCGGTTTCGGGCTCTTACGCAGGATTTCAGCCATCGCCTGGTCAAGATTAGTGATACCAGTAGTAACATCGCACATAAATATGATTGCATCTGCTTCTTCTATCGCTATCAGTACCTGCTTTCGGATCTCCCTTTCAAAGACGTCCTGGCTATGGGGCACAAAACCACCGGTATCAATAACATTAAATGTTTTCCCAATCCACTCTGCTACTCCATATTGCCGATCTCTTGTAACACCACTGGTATCGTCCACAATCGCTTTACGTTGTTCAAGCATCCTATTGAAGAAAGTACTTTTGCCAACATTCGGTCTACCCACTATTGCCACAGTATAATTCATCAGAAAATTTTATTAGTGCGCAAAGGTACTGCATCCCAGGGGATTGTCTGAACCTTGATTCGCTTGATTGAATGATTAACATGATTACACACAATTATCTAATCACCGTAATTCTTAAATTAAACGAATCATGGTTCAGAGCTGATCAAATTTCAAACCCACCCCTAATTGATTCAAATGGTTATAAAAATCCGGATAAGATTTATTAATAGCCTCCGCGTCTTGGATGGTTGTGCTGCCATTAGCCCCCAATGCTGCCACGGAACAAGCCATTGCAATCCGATGATCATGATGAGAATGAACCGTGGCACCAGATATGCCAGAGCCACCGTAAATGAGCATTTCATCATCGTTTAACTCAATTGTCATACCCATCTTTCCAAATTCTCTTTGAAGAGCCACCGATCTATCGCTTTCTTTATGCTTTAAACGCAATACCCCTTTGATCTTCGTTACTCCTTTGCAATATGAAGCCAGGGCCACCAACGGAGGAAAAAGATCAGGACAATTGGTAGCATCAAATTCAAAGGCCTGAAGATTACTTTTAACTACATGAATTCCACCCAGATCATCTGAAAATTGGACATGTGCCTGAACCAATGCTTCAATAATTGACTTATCTGCCTGTGTTGAATTCATTCTTAATCCTTCAATAGTAACATTTCCGGCAATGGCTGCTGCTACAAGCAAAAAAGCAGCACCACTCCAGTCTCCTTCCACTCTTACTGTACGCTGCCGGTTATTATTAGTTACTGGATTAAT
>JADGPY010000262.1 GCA_017882205.1 Chitinophagaceae bacterium | reverse complement strand
CAAGTATTCTCATTATTAAAAAATGAATAATAGCCACCCCCTATTTCAGTAAGGGCCCTTCTGTATTTAATAATAATACTATCGCCTGTGAATACATCATTATTACTCGCATTTCTTTCCCAGCGGTTGTATTGATTGATCATGGCTGCAAAATGATTGCTAAAGGCATAAGCTGCATGTAGATCCATCCCGAGGTTATAAGCATGTTTTGTTGAGTTGCTAAAAGTTCCACCGCTACCGCCGGCGAAATAAGCGCCTACTTTGACATCCTTTATTTTACTCACCATTGGAATATCCTGGGTAACAGGGCTATACACGTATCGTGGGGAATAGCACGAGGATAAAAAAATGACAATACTAATGATGAATAGTCTCTGCATTATGGTTTTTGTTCAGATCATTTTAAAGGTTAGCTCCGCAAATTCTTTTATACTAAGGGTTTCCGCGCGGCGGGCAAATAATCCATCTTGCAGGATCTCCTGGGTGAACAGGCTTTTAACTGCATTGCGAAGAGTTTTACGCCTTTGGTTAAACGCAGTTTTCACCAATACCCTAAAGGCACGATCACTTTTTACAGGCAGCCTTTTTTCCACTGCTCTCAAACGAATCACACCACTTTTAACTTTTGGTTGAGGTGTAAAACATTCATTGCCCACATCAAATAAATACTCAACATTAAAATAGTATTGTATCAAAACACTTATCACCCCATATACTTTGTTGCCTTCTTTAGAAGCAATTCTCTCAGCTACTTCCTTTTGGAACATCCCGATCACAGTAGGAACCATATTGTTCCATTCAAGGATCTTAAACAATATTTGAGTAGATATGTTGTATGGAAAATTACCGACAACTGTGAATGGCTCATCAAAAGGTGGATCGATCTCTAAAAAGCTTTTATGAATGATCTTATCCTTTAGTTCAGGATATGTTTTTAACAGGAAGGCCACTTTTTCCTCATCAAGTTCAATGGCCTTAAAGTTGATCCCAGGGATCTTTATAAGATATTTTGTAAGGGCTCCACCACCCGGACCTACTTCAAGAAGATTTTTAAAAGGATATTGCAGAACCGTATCAACAATCTTTTTAATTACCTGTTCATCCTTCAAAAAATGCTGTCCAAGGGATTTTTTAAGTTTGTACATCTTTTCGCAAATTACTATTTAGTTTTTAGGTAACTGTATAGATGTTGAACCACGGAGACACAGAGACACGGGATTGTCTGAACCTTGGTTCAGCTTTAGGTTGTACCTTGCAATACTTAAATATATTTTTGATGAGTACAGTGCTTTCAGAGAACAAACCAACCATTGGTTTCACATGCGGAGATGTAAATGGCATTGGCATCGAGCTTATTATCAAGACCGTAGGTGATCCACGATTATTGGAAATATGCACACCGGTTGTGTTTGCGAGTAATAAGGTAATTAATTTTTATAGAAAAAGCATTCCGGAAATAAACTTCAATTTCGCCAGTCTGAGGGATCTTTTTAGGATCAATCACAAGCAGATCAATATTTATAATTGCTGGGAAGAGGAAGTAGCCATAACGCCGGGTGTGATGAATGAACTTGGAGGTAGATATGCAATCAAGAGTCTTTCTATTGCTGCCCATGCCTTAAAAGAAGGAAAGATCCAGGGCCTTGTAACAGCACCCATTCATAAAAAAAATGTTCAGAGTACAGAGTTTAGCCATACCGGCCATACGCCATACCTCAAAGAATTATTTGAAGTGAAAGATGTTTTAATGCTGATGACTTCAGAAAATCTTAAAGTCGGACTGGTAACTGAACATGTTGCTGTAAAAGACATTGCCCAATATATTACTAAAGAAAACATTCTTAGCAAACTTCAAATCCTTCATTCTAGCCTGCAAAGAGATTTTGGGATCGACAAACCAAAGATTGCTGTACTTGGGCTGAATCCACACGCAGGTGATGAAGGATTGATCGGCAAAGAGGAAGAAGAGATCATTAAGCCCGCTATTAAAGATGCTAAGTACCAGAATATGTTAGTTGTAGGACCTTTTAGTGCCGATGCATTTTTTGCACGGTCACAATATCAAAAATTTAATGCAGTGCTTGCTATGTACCACGACCAGGGGTTAATTCCTTTCAAATCTTTATCCATTGGAGAAGGTGTAAATTTTACCGCAGGACTCACTGGAGTTAGAACCAGTCCTGACCATGGGACAGCATTCGACATTGCAGGAAAGAACAGAGCAGATGAATCTTCCTTCCGTTCAGCGGTATTTGTTGCAGTCGATATAATTAACAACAGAAAGCAATTTGAGGAGAACAGGATAAACCCTTTAAAGAAAATGAGTGCTGCAGTAGTGGCAAATGCGGTGGATGAGAAGATAGAAGAATAAAACAGTTCTAAGTTCATAGTTAGAACTTATTTGAACACCGCATCCGAAAGCCCCTTATTGATCGAATACTGCGTGTAATCTATCTCTACTTTCCCTTTCCGGTTCTTCATGTTTTCCTCTGCCTTTTTCTGGGCATCCCCATCATCAAAATCAAACGTTACTCCCTTAGGCATTTTATAATCTTTGGTATTGAAAGTAAATATCACCTTATCAGGAAGCCCATATTCTGTGTATTTGCCATAGCTCATATCCAGCTCGAATGTTCCGTTATCCTTTGTTGTTGTTCTAGCCTTTCGGATCACAAGATTGGTTTCATCAATATAAAGTGTTGACAATACAACATCACTGGTATCATCCTGCGGTAATAATTTCACCACCCTCACGGAGATATTATCAAGTTTTACCAAACCTGCATCGATAGCGGTAAATGAGCTGACTGATAAAATATTATTCATATTAATGGTTATCGCTCCCTTTGGTATAAATGAAATGCCTTTCTCATTTTTAATTTTCAACCTATTTGGTTTTTTGAAATAGATCTTTACTGTGGCAATGGGTACTTTCAGGAATACCACATTTGTCTTCATTCTTCCGGATGCTTCATAATCGTTTACCAGAGCAAGTTTTTCTTTTACTTTTTGAACGAGGGAATTTACATCCTGAGCAAATGTGTAAAAAGAGGATTGAAAAATAAATATTATTAAGAAGATGAATTTTCTCATGGTTTATTAATTTCTTTTTGGCCTTTCAACTTAGAATATCTTTTCTTTTAAAAATAAAAATGGCTGATCCCACAAACAAAACAATATATCCCCCAAGAATTGCAAGGCTCTTCATTATTGCCGGTAGGTTTTGAATGGAACCCCGGATTGTTTGCCCATCCTCATCAGCTTTAATATAGAAAAATCCTTTCCACCCCAGCATGTGGGTTGTAAATAAATATGGCTTAACGGTATTGTCGTAGATTGGTATACGCATCTCACTCATGATGGTAAAAACTATAATGATGGATACAGTCGCAACAATTGGCCCTATAGAATTTTCGGAGATGGCTGATAATAAAAATGAAAGGGCAGCCACAACGATCAATGCTACTGTAGCAAATCCAAATGCCGCTATATAGCGCCACAGCACATCTACTTTTTCTATTTGAAGCAGCTCCGCCTCCTTTGCTACCACGAGATCGTTGGTACCGAATAATACAACACTTATTACCAGGGATAAGAAAGTCATCCAAATCAACAACATGATCGTATAGATCACACAGGCAAGAAACTTTGTTAGCATCATTTCTGCCCGGCTGATTGGTTTGGTCATAAGCAACCTAAGGGTCCCCATATTTGCTTCTCCCGCAATGATATCTCCCGATACAAGAGCAACAAGGATAGGCACATGAATAAGTAACAAGTTGAGCATTGCAAAACAGATCCAATAGCCATTCCTGATCTGGGTGTACGGAATGTCTAATGTATCATCCAGGCTGCTGAGCATGAACTTAACATATTCCTTTCCATTGATAAGCAGTGCGACCTGGATCAATAAAACAATGGCTGCTATTGCGGCAAAGGCAATGTAAGTCCTGGGTTTTTTAAATATTTTAAATACCTCAAATTGCAGCAGCTTCCACATGGGGTGCGGTTGTTAGTGACAAAAAATAATTTTCTAATGAGTGCCGGGGTTGAACACTGAGTATATCGATTTTCATTCCAACCAGATCATTTATCAATGAAGGTATCTGGCTACGATTGAATTGAAACTGCAATCGCCCGCCATTTGACAAAAGGAATTTATTCCAGGGACTTGTGGTTAATTTTTGAATTGCGGATGCATTGTCGGTAGTATCAATTTCAACAATGGTTTTTGCCGGATCGAGTAATTCATCTGCAGTTCCCTCAACAATCTTTTTCCCTTTGTCAATGATAAGGATACGATTGGCCATCAATTCTATTTCAGTAAGCTGGTGTGAAGAAATAAGAACTGTTTTACCAAAGTTCCTGCTTAGGCCTATTATTAGGTTCCGGATATCTGCTATTCCTTGTGGATCCAAGCCATTGGTGGGTTCATCAAGTATGATTAATTCCGGATCATGTACCAGGGCAACTGCAATTCCTAAACGTTGTTTCATTCCCTGGGAATATGTTTTAACCTTACTTTTTGCACGATCCGCGAGGCCTACCATTTCGAGCTGCTCCATAATTTTTCTTTTAGGAACATTTACCCCGCTGATCTTTGCAAATAGTGAAAGGTTTTCGTATGCTGTGAGGTATTTATATAGATCTGGCTTTTCGATAATGGCTCCAACTTTAGTGAGGATCTCTTCCCGGTGGGTATGTAAATCCTTATTGAAAATATTGATGGTACCTGTAGTGCATTTGACAAGGGTAAGAAGCATCCTGATTGTAGTTGATTTACCAGCTCCGTTCTGTCCCAAAAATCCATATACATCGCCTTGTTGTACTGTAAACGAAAGATCATCAACAGCTCTTACCTCTTTAAATTGTTTGCTGAGATGGGCGACTTCGATAAGAGCGGGCATACTGCAAAGTTAGGAACTCTTAAGTCAAGTTCTAAGTTCTTGGTTCTTAGAACTGTTCTCTTCCCCCAAGCGCATATAACTCTGCAAGGCCTTAAAATAATTCTCAAAGGCTTCTAATCCTTTAGGAGTGATCTTACAGGTGGTTTGGGGATAGTTATTGTTGAATTGTTTGATAACTTCTATGTATCCAGCGTCTTTTAGCTTAGTGATCTGAACACTTAAGTTGCCAGCAGTGGAATTCGTTTTTTCCCTGATAAAAGTGAACTCAGCCTCCTTTACACTCAATAAAAGGCTCACTACGGCAAGCCTTAGTGGTGCATGTAATATTGGATCCAGTTCTTTAAAGTCCATGCTATTGATTTTGTCCAATTTGTTTTTTAAATCTCGCTCTCAGAATGAAGCCCGGAATTATCCAGGCAATCACTGCGCCTGCTGCCACAATAAGATAGCCACTGTAGTGAGCATTGTTAAGGAAAGCAAGAATACTCAGTATCCAGCAACTAATCCCACCAATAATAAATGGAGTAAACTTATTAATACAACCTGAAATAAACGTTGGGATCCCAAATAAGATGAGTAGTACAGGAAGCACTACATAACCGACATTTGTAAATCCTCCTGCAATTGTTAAAACAAGGACGCTTATACCAAAAGCAGTCCATACATATTTATGTACGTCATCAAGATAATTCACGGCCTTTTTGATCTTGTTCTCTTTACGATCGAAATATACCTGCACACCAAAGGTGATGATCATCAAAAGAAAAGGGTCAAATGGAAATTCTATTTTTTTGGTATCCCGCAGGTATGCGAGCACAAAGCAAATGAGGTTAGTAAATCCCCAAAGTAATGCACCAAGCCCACTATCATAGTAATAGTTCTTTGCCTGATTGATCATTTTGGTGATCAGTTGAAGGCTTTCCTCATTGGAAAAATTTTGGTCTTCCATATCAATTTTGATTTTTAATGAATTGAGATTCCCTGGTTGATTACTGATTATTAATTATTAATAATTGATATTTATTGGCCGGCATATTATTTATTACACAACCCGATAAAATATTCTGTGTTACCTTTTCCCCAGGTTGGATATAAATCTCCTGCAGGTTTAAATGTATCAAACATTGCCAGTGCTGCGATAAACAATACTTTAGCTGGAGCTTTGCCGCCACCAAATGATTCAGGTGTATAAAATTTTGTTGTCCCTTCTAAATAAATAGGGCGAGGATTGGTTGGATCGAGTTGTTTTGCTTTATCAATGTTAT
>JADGPY010000261.1 GCA_017882205.1 Chitinophagaceae bacterium | reverse complement strand
TTCGTCAAGCGATACTTTCTATCATTGCACAAACGTATACAGCTATAGAAGTTATATACGTTGATAATAATTCTGATGACAACACTTACGCGATTGGTAACCAGCTCCTGGCAAGCTCAGGAATTCGATTTACAGCCTTTAAACGTGATAAGAATTATGGGATAGCAGCTAATCATAATTTTGCAATCAGCAAATATAATGGAGAATACTTCTGTCCGCTATCTGCCGACGATTGGCTTCATAAGGATAATATTTTGGAGAAGATGAAAGTCTTTAGAGCGCAGCCCGATGTTGGGTTGGTTTATAGCGGGGGGTATAAATATTATGAAGACCTGGACGTATATGAACCTTTTGATGTAATTACATTTCCTCATACCAATGCGTTAGAAGAGTTATTAAAGAGGAATTTTATTTCCGGTATAGGTTGTCTTATTACAAAGCACGTAATCGACGATGTTGGTCTATGGAATGAATCTTATGAGATTGAAGACGGTGATATGTGGGTGCGAATTGTTTCGAAATATAAAATTGCAGGAATAAACAGGCACTTATTCTTTTACCGTCAACATTCAAATGCATTTTCTCATGATCCTGAAAAAATGATAAGAGCCAAAATGGCTTGGTTTGAATCAAATAAAAACCTGAACAAGCATCCTGAAATTACCCTGAGGAATAATATTGACAACTATTTGTCGAAAAAAGTAATGCAGGAAACTTCGTTTACCCTAATAGGGAAAGTCCTAAAAAATTTCAGATTTAACAAGCCGTATTTCATTTTGCTCATCAAAGCAGTTTTACCAGTAAAGTGGAAGCAAGGCTTTTATAAACGCTCCTTACTACGCAAATATAAAAACGTTGTTCCGGAACAATAATGTTGAAACACCCAACTTGCTAATCCTTTAATTGAGGTCACTGTGCTAATGAGCCGTGTCACTGTGTCGCCGTGTCACCGTGGTTTTTTTGTTATCTTCGCAGCCGTTATGAAAAACATAAGGAATTTCTCGATTATTGCACATATTGATCATGGAAAAAGCACGCTGGCGGATAGATTGCTTGAATTCACTCATACGATTAGTGACAGGGATATGCACGCGCAGGTATTGGATGATATGGACCTTGAAAGAGAGAAGGGTATTACCATCAAAAGCCATGCTATACAGATCAATTATACATTGAATGGAGAAGAATATATTCTCAACCTGATCGATACACCGGGTCACGTTGATTTTAGTTATGAGGTCAGCCGTGCGCTTGCCGCTTGTGAAGGGGCATTACTTTTAGTCGACGCAACCCAGGGCATCCAGGCGCAGACCATTTCCAACCTTTATCTTGCGATTGATAATAATCTTGAGATCATCCCTATAATCAACAAGATTGATATGGATGGAGCAATGATTGGGGAGGTCACTGACCAGATCACAGAACTTATTGGCTGTGGGGAGGAGGATATTTTATTGGCGAGCGCTAAGACAGGAATCGGAATTGAAGAAATCCTTGCTGCTATCATTAAACGAATTCCACCACCAAAAGGTAATCCTAATCAGCCTTTGCAGGCTTTAATATTCGATAGCGTATATAATTCTTTCCGTGGGATAATCGTCTATTATAGGATCATGAATGGAAGCCTGAAGAAAGGTGATAAAGTAAAATTTGTCAATTCCGATGGCGAATATGATGCGGATGAGGTAGGCATACTTAAATTAGCTCTTGAACCTAAAAAGGAAGTGAAGACCGGGGATGTTGGCTACATAATTACCGGGATCAAGAATGCTAAGGAAGTTAAAGTGGGGGACACACTTACCACTGTACAAAATCCATGTAAAGATGCTATCCGGGGATTTGAGGATGTAAAGCCCATGGTTTTTGCCGGCATCTTCCCGATTAATACAGATGATTTTGAAGAACTGAGGGATTGTATGGACAAACTGCAGTTAAATGATGCATCTCTAACTTTTGAATTAGAAACGTCACAGGCACTTGGCTTTGGCTTCCGCTGCGGATTTTTAGGAATGCTGCATATGGAGATCATCCAGGAAAGGCTAGAGCGGGAATTTGATCAAACAGTTATTACTACTGTTCCTAATGTAAGCTTCATCGCCTATAATACCCGCGGTGAGAAGATCATAGTAAACAATCCTTCGCAAATGCCTGAACCCAGCAGCATTGCCCGTATTGAAGAGCCATTCATAAAAGCACAGGTAATCTCAAAACCTGAATACATAGGTAATATCATGACCCTATGCATCAATAAGCGGGGAATTCTTATACACCAGGGATACCTCACAACCACGCGTGTTGAGCTAACTTTTGAGATGCCTCTCACAGAAATTGTATTTGATTTTTATGATAAATTAAAAAGCCTTACAAGAGGATATGCTTCTTTTGATTACCATCCGATAGGGTATCGCGATAGCGATATAGTAAAAATGGATATATTATTGAATGGGGAAAAAGTGGACGCGTTAAGTGCGTTGATTCATCGGGTAAGGTCACATGAATTTGGTAAAAAGCTTTGTGAAAAATTAAAGGACCTTGTTCCCCGCCAGCAATTTCAGATTGCCATCCAGGCTGCTATTGGAGCTAAGGTAGTGGCCCGTGAAAACATCAGTGCCATGCGCAAGGATGTAACCGCAAAATGCTATGGTGGAGATATCAGCCGTAAGCGCAAGCTTCTGGAGAAACAAAAGGAGGGTAAGAAAAGAATGAAGCAGATCGGTAATGTGGAAGTACCGCAGGAAGCGTTCCTTGCAGTTTTAAAATTGAATGATTAAATTGAAAAGTTCATCTATGAATAAATTTTCTCTTGATTCCGATATGAATATTGAAGTTACTGCCCGTTTTATAGGCAAAGGGCATGACCAACCTGTAACGGGAGAGGCATATATTGTCCGACTTTATGATGCAGATGTTTTTGGTGATGATTTTCTGGGTGAAAGCGCCCTTGACAAAAACGGCTACGCAAAGATAACGTTCACGCATGAGGCATTTTCCGGTGCTGCTCAATTTGAAGAAAAGCCGGATTTTTATTTTGTCGTGTTTAAGCACCAGCAGCAGATCTTTAAAACAAAGGTCATGGAGGAGGTAGATCTTGCAACTGTTGAAAATTTTAGGATGGGAGAGGGGGAAGTGATAGATTTAGGGACCTACCTTATTGAGTCGTAATATCCAAAATTATTCACTCTAATGTATCGTTGATTTCGGTTTAACTTTTGTAGGAGTGATCTTCGTTTTTGTTACCTTTTCTTTCACGGGTGGCTTTGTTTCATCTTCATCATTAGCCGCATCTGCAGGCACATTATCTTTCAATTTTGTTTCATCAATGGTTCCTTTGTTATCGATGATAGGATTAGGGACTGGTGCCTGTCCATCTTCTAATTTGAATGTAAAAACTTTTTCAATGTGTACCCATTTCCCATTTTTCCATTTCATTCCCTCATAATCGCCATCGGGGATATAGGTGTATTTTTTCCCCATTTCACCGGTCTCCGAAATAAGGTGCTCATAGATGATCATGTCCTGGTCTTCATCATAGGTTAGTCGTGGACTAGCGTTCTTCTTAAATTCAAGAATGAATCTCGCTATGAATTTCTTGTTTAATGAATTATCTGGAAAGCTAAAATAGGAGCCACCAAACAATGGCTCCCCATTATTAAATGTAAGTACTTCAATTACCTTTTTGTTGCTCCGAATATTATTCTCATCATAGCCGAGAAGGGTATAATACTTTTTACTAAAGGCTTCTTTTTGCACAAGCCTGTAGTAAACTGCTCCTATCCAGCCAAAGTTATTGCCAACCGTATCTTCCATGTTCTCTGTAACATCAGATTTATCAATCAGTGGGAAAAGTTTTAATGAACCATCTATTGTTCGCATTTGTATAGCTCCGTGTTGTCGGATTACATTGTCATTTATCACCATCTGCCACGTAAATATCTTAAACGAGCTATCGGGTGGGACTATCTTTGATATCGTGAATAATGAATCAAAGCGATATTTAAATGAATTGTTGACTTTTAGCGCGCGAACAAAAATTTTAGTGAATAAGCTATCTGCTTTAAATCGATCTGCTGATGTTCTACCTTGTATGATCTGTAAAGAGAGCACTTTAAGTGAATCCTCTTTTTTTCGCAATACTTTTGTATCTGCTAAAGCGATCCTTTGTGCTGAACATGTGGTGACAAATACTAATAAAATTGAGAAGGATAGGATCTTATGCATCCAGATAGCTTTTGGCAAAGGAAACAAAATTTGCCAAACATTATTGTCACATTTAAAACTTTAACGAAGTTATAATGCCTCTGCAACTGCTTTTAGGCTTGGAAATACAAGGTCTATAAGGGGATGTGGAACTTTAATATCTGGTAAGGTTGTGGGCAAAAAAATGTTGATGGCAACCCCTGCATTTCGACCAAATCCCATGTCGCTTAATGTATTTCCGATCATGATACTTTTTGAAAAATCTATGGAAGGAAAGTCATTCTTTGCCTGTACTGCCATGCCAGGATTTGGTTTCCTGTTAGGGCTTAGATCGTCAATATCTGTGCAAAAGTAGATCCTGTCAATTCTGCCGCCGGCAGCAATTATATCCTGGGTAAGATTCTCATGAATGATTGAAAGATCTTCTGCCTTTGTGATTCCCTTTGCTATTCCTCTTTGGTTTGTAATGATAAAGATCAAAGCAAATTTTTCAGAAAAGATCTTAAAAGCTTCCAAAACTCCTTCATATATGTTGAACTCCTCCCAGGTATTCACATAGTCCCTGTACTTCTCATCATTGATGACTCCATCCCGATCAAGAAATAATGTCCAGGATGGATCTATTGATTTTAATTTGTCTATGTTCAATGTTTTTAATTTATCAATTACCCCGCCAACTCTGTCTGTGCACGTTTATAATCTTCGGGTATACCGATGTCGATGAAATATTCATTTTGTACAACACCGTACATTCTTCTTTTATCAAAGTATTTTTCCAGGTACTCTTTTTCAAAGGAAAATTTCTGTGGTAAGTTTTCATTAAGGAATTTACCTGCATGTAATGCATAAACTCCCCCATTAATTAGTCCCTCATCATACCATTGTTTTTCTTTAAAACTTTTAATAGAATAATCCGGATTTAGATCAACTACACCATATCGATCAAACCGTACCATTCGCTTCAAGGCAAGAGTGCAATCAGCTCCACACATATCATGGAAACTGACTACTTTACTAAGATTGACCTTAAATAAGGTATCCCCATTACAAACTATAACCGTCTTTAGGTTGGTTTTTTCACATGCAAGACGTATTGCTCCACCAGTGCCGAGGGGTTCATCTTCAATAGAAAACTGGTAAGATACATTTGAAAAATCTTTTCTAATGAAGTCAACTATTGCTTCATGTATATAGCCAACGCTAAAAACAAAATCGGTTATACCTTGATCCTGTAAATGGTTTATAACAAAACCGAGGAATGGCTTTCCATTCACAGGTGCCATGCATTTTGGAAGATCACTAACAACGGAACGCAGCCTGGTTCCCAATCCGCCTGCCAGGATGATTGCATACATAATGAAAGATTAATGATTTGATACTGAGAAATACTTTTCTTCCACCAGCTGGCAAATTATATGTCCCACGGTAATGTGACTTTCCTGTATTCGTGGGGTGTCTGTTGAAGGGATGTTGATAAGGTAGTCACATAAAGACCTGATATTTCCACCTGTAGCTCCGGTAAAACCAATGGTGATCATTCCTTTTTCTTTAGCTACTTCAAAGGCTTTTATGATGTTCTTACTATTGCCGGATGTACTCAATCCAACAAGTACATCTCCCTTCTGACCAACCCCTTTAATCATTCGCGAATAGATAAAGTCATAACCATAATCATTTCCTACAGCGGTTATGTATGAGCTATTACAATGCAAGGCCTCTGCTGGAAGAGCATCACGATCAAGATAAAAGCGTCCGCTGAATTCAGCAGCAAGGTGTTGGGCATCCGCTGCGCTCCCTCCATTTCCACAAAACAAAACTTTATTCCCATTTTTAAAAGCTTGCACAATTACATCAACACAGTTACTTATAGTAGAGAGTATCTTTTCATCTTTTAGCAACTGCCTCTTTACATCAATTGATGCCTGGATAATATCTTTTATTTGTTGCATTTTATTGTAGGAGATTATATTTTGCTAGCGAAGGTAAGAATTAGAAATCAACCTCCAGGCGTCACAGATCGGCCTCAGAAAAAAAAAGTTGAAATCAAACACACCATGTAGTCAACCCATATTTGGTAAACGTATAATTCCTTACTTCACCCCCAAAAGTTTTTAACTTATCTACCACCGCATGGTGGGTATTGCCCGGACAATAAAAGATCATAAAACCTCCCCCACCTGCACCGCTGATCTTTCCTCCGGTAGCGCCTGCTTTTTTTGCGGCTTCATATATTTCTTCAATCCTGCTATTGCTAATATTCGCTGCCATCTGGCGCTTTTGTTGAAATCCAAAATCAAGGATTTCTCCAAACTTGTCAAGTTGTCCCTTAAGCAAGGCTTCTTTCATCATTCTTGCCTGTTCTTTCAACTGGTTCATGGCCTCTATGCTTTTGGTATTTTTATCAGTTACATTTTTCACTTGCTCATTAATAATATGTGCACTCTCCCTGCTGGTTGCAGTGAAATAAAGGACAAGATTATTTTCCAGTTCATGTAAATATTGTGAACGTATACGCAATGGATTCACGATCACTTTATCATCTGCATAGAATTCCATGTAGTTTACTCCACCAAACATCGCGGCATATTGATCCTGTTTACCACCAGTAAGTTTCAGGTCCTGACGCTCTATCTGGTAGGCATAATGAGCAATGTCATAATCACCTAATGGAAGTTTGAGCATTTCTACAAATGCCCCAATGATGGCAACCACAAGGGTGGATGAGGTACCAAGCCCCGAACCTGCAGGAGCATCTACAAACGTAGATAAGCGAAATCCTGTGTTAGGTAATCCGAAATCTTTATATATACGGTTATAAACTCCCTTAAGCAAATCCAGTTTACCATTAATGGGAAGGGAAGGAGCCCAATTATAATGTTCCTCTTCTTTTCGATCAAGCGCCTGAATAATGATTGTCTTCTCCTGGAGTGGTTCAATATTGGCATAAGCAAACAAGGAAATGGTCGCATTCAGGATCGCACCACCATATTGGTCGCTATAAGGACTCACATCGGTACCTCCCCCTGCGAGGCCAATTCGTAATGGAGCTTTGCTTCTATATATCATAATCAATTTGGTGAAGTGTATTGCCTTAGTGGCTCCGTTATTAAATCATAACCTGCTAATTCCATAATTGCTTCAACCATATTAGCCCAACTATATTTTTTTCTTAGTTCACGAAGATGCGGTGCAAAGAAATCTTCACCTAATTCGAAACATAACAATATTTTATCAGCAAGATCTTTTGCATTGGGTTCGGCAACCATTCCGGATTTTCTATCAGGAACGAGGGCGGGTAAACCACCAACATTTGTAACGATCATTGGTCTTTGAAAGTAATAAGCAAGAGGGGTAACCCCACTTTGGGTAGCCTGCCGGTATGGTTGTACAACGCAATCTGCAGCACAAAGATAATATCTTACTTCGCTATCAGGAATAAAACCTGTTCGCATGATGAGTTCATCTTCGATTCCTAGTTTTTTTATTTGTTCCCTGTAAGGTTTCTCATCTTCATAAAACTCACCCGCAACCAATAATTTTATCCTGCTGGTGTTGCGCCTGATCTCAAGAACTTCGCGATAGACATTTGGACTTGAATAGGGCACCCTGTCTCTTAAGATCTTCATGGCATCTAGTAAGATATCAAGACCTTTATATTTCCGGATAAATCCAAAAAACAAGGCTATCCTTGCCTGTTCAGGAAGACCTAATTTTTTTCTGGCCTCTGCTTTGGAAACTGGCTCTCCAAAATTATCATACAATGGATGAAGAACGTATTTCGCTGGTTTTGCAGGTGAAAATGTTTTAAGATCAGCCATCACCTGTTCACTCATAGTTATGAACGCATCCACAGGTTTGAAAAAGTATTTTGTAAAGCTTTTATCTGCGAAACGTTTTTCATGAGGGATCACATTGTCAGCAATGCAAACTACTTTTGTATGCTTGTTCTTCTTAACTCGCCTTAAAATAGTACCCAGGCATGGGCCCATGAATGGAAGCCAGTAACGAACGACAATGATATCGGGGCGTGTTTTTTTCAATTGGTTTCCAACACTAATCCAGTTCAATGGATTAATCGAATTGATGCATACTTTGATCTTAATATCTTTGGGCGCCGGCTCGGAAGAAAATTGCGTAGTACCGGGGAATAGAAATCCCGGGTATTGTAAGGAAAATGTATAAATCTCTGCATCAAATCCATTAGCCTGAAACTCGCGTGCAAGTCTTTCGTCATAGGATGCAAGGCCGCCACGTAATGGATGTGCTGGGCCTATAATGATAATTTTTTTTGCCAGGCTCATATCAGGTGGTCAGTCCTATTTTATCTTCAATAAAGTAATTGTTGCGTTCAGACGAATTCCGCGAGATCAATTCGCCTATAAAGCCGGCTAAGAATAACTGGCTACCAATGATCATGGCGAGAATAGCAAAGAAAAACATAGGCCGTTGAGTCATCCCGGTTTTATCAAAAAAATATTTTGATATTGTAAGGAAAATAAAAACCCCCAATCCAAATAAAAATGCAAAGGTTCCCCATAGTCCAAAAAAGTGCATGGGATTCTTCCTGAATTTTCCTACGAACACTATTGATGCAAGGTCAAGAAATCCATTTACAAACCTGTTCCATCCAAACTTGGTTACACCATACTTTCTTGGGCGGTGTTCAACTATTTTTTCGCCAAACTTTTTAAATCCTACCCACTTCGCCAGCAAAGGAATGTAGCGGTGCATTTCACCATACACTTCAATGCTCTTCACCACATTTTTTTTATACGCTTTAAGTCCGCAATTAAAATCATGTAAATAAATACCGGATACTCGGCGGGTGGCGGCGTTGAACAATTTTGAAGGAATGTTTTTACTAAAGGTATTATCATATCTCTTCTTCTTCCAGCCACTTACAATATCAAAACCATTTTCAAGCACCATTCTTCTTAATTCAGGGATCTCATCAGGGCTATCCTGAAGATCGGCATCCATTGTTATCACTACTACTCCTTTAGCAGCTTTAAATCCTTCATTCAATGCAGCGCTTTTTCCATAATTACGCTGGAACTTAATTCCTTTGATGTTAGGATTTTTCTCCCGTAATCCATTGATCACTTTCCAGGAATTATCACTGCTTCCATCATCAACCATTATGATCTCGTAGCTATAATTATTCTGTTGCATGACTCGCACAATCCATGCCTCAAGCTCGGGCAAAGATTCTTCTTCATCCAAAAGTGGTACTATAATAGACAGATCCATTAACTACCAATTTGATTGATGTGCTCCTCCTGGTAAGTAGCTGGATTTTTTTTGGTAATTGCAGCACCAATCAGTGCTCCAATAGCACCTAATATTAAATACCAAACCAAGGTTCCAAGAACAAGAAATAATGTAAAAAACTTTCGGGTCATGTCAATGGCTTTATCCATCTGATCCTGCGACATATTTTTCCTGTCTTCCATTTGTTTCTTCGCCAGGTCTATTGCCTTATCTTTAAATTCCGGGAATATATACATAAATATTACCAGGTAAACAATCATAATAATGGTTACTAGTGCTGCTATCTTAAATCCATGTGAAAAATAATTTCCAAACGTGGAATTGTAATCTATTTGTTTGCCGTGCTGTGATATGGACAAAATTATTCCAATAACAAGGATCACATTAGGAACCCATTGTATAGCAGGATCCTCTAACTTCATAAAATAAATCACGAGGGAAATCATAATCAGTACTAATCCAAGAATAGCACCCTTGGTAGTGGTGGTAGTTACGTTTTGGTTCATAGCTGGTTTATTTATTTAAATTTAATTATTTCAAAAATAGGTTCTCTCCGTTAATAATCCCAAAGGTTTTTCCTCTTAAAGATTTGTTTATGAATGCATTGTTCAGGCACTTTGAATACATATTCGTGCCTTCGAAGGTATAGTCATTACCAGGATTGAATAGAGTAAGATTTGCTTTTGCACCCTCTTCAATTACTGTAACAGGAAGACCGAATGTATTGAAAATATTGACAGTTTGCATTTTTACAAATGTATGGATATCAATCCCGCATTTCATCGCGACTGCAAAGTTACTTTCCAATCCATTCATTCCATACTTAGCATATTCAAATTCGCAGGTCTTGCTATCCCAATCCTGGGGTTGATGATGTGAAGCAAGAAAATCAATCTTTCCTCCGATTGCAGCTTCTCTGAGTGCGAACATATCTTCCTTCGTTCTTAGGGGTGGATTTACTTTAAGGTTTGTATCGTAACTGGCGAGGTCTTCATCACAAAAGAACAAATGATATGGGGTAACAGAGCAGGTTACATGAACACCCTTGACTTTAGCATCCAGGATATTATCCAATGAACGTTTAGTAGAGATACCTGTAAAGTGAATTTTAGAACCAGTATAAGCGGCAAGCTCAATATCTCTTGTAATTAGTAATTCCTCTGATATTGTGGGTTTTCCAGGAAGGCCAAGCCGGGTAGAAATAATGCCTTCATTCATCAACCCTGAACTGCCAATATTATGATCATCCGGTAATTGGATTATTGTTCCGCCAAATGATAATACGTATTGTAAAGCTTTAAGCATTATTCCTGAAGACTGGATAGAATTTATGCCATCTGAAAATGCTATTGCTCCGCTACGACGCATATCATACATTTCAGTTAGCTCTTTCCCTTCACACTTCCTGGTAATTGCACCTATTGGATAAATAGTAACGGGAAGCTTGCGTGATTGCAGGATGTATTCTATCTGGGATTTATTATCAAGAACAGGTTGTGTATTCGGGATCACCATTACAGCGGTGAAACCACCTGCAGCTGCCGCCAAAGCACCTGTTTGGAGTGTCTCTTTATACTCATACCCCGGGTCGCAGAAATTGGCAAAGCAATCCATCCATCCTTCTGATACATGCATTCCTTCATTCGTAATAACCTGCGCTGAATCGTCTGTGATATCATTTCCTATCCGGCTGATAATCCCATTTTCAATTAAAATATCTTTGGATTGACCATTGTAGGGGGAAGAAGCAGAGGTTATGTTGGCGTTCCTGATTAAAACCTTCATGAGGTTTATATAAGATTTGCGCGAAGATATATGTTTTTAGTTTGTATTTTGCCCAAAAATCAGCATATGTTCCAAATCAAAAGATCTGTAATTTTTAGTGTTTTGGCAATTATGGTACTTAGCTTTTTACCTCCTGGTAAAAGAAAATTCATAGATCCAGCCAATATGGATCTAAGTATTAAGCCAGGCGATAATTTTTTCCTCTATGCTAACGGAAACTGGATCCGTAATAATCCTGTTCCTGCCTCCAAGACCAGGTGGGGAAGCTTTGACCAATTGATTGAAGATAACAACGGCAGGCTGCATATGTTATTAGAAGATGCTGCCCACAATACCTCTTCAAATCCGAAAATGCAGAAAGTGGGTGACTTCTTCTCAAGCGGAATGGACACAGTTGCAATAGAACAACTGGGTTATCAACCCATCAAAGCAGAACTACAACGAATAAACAGCCTTTCTTCAGTCAATGACATTCTGGATGAGATCGCTTATGAAAGAGTTAATGGTATTTCAGGTTCTCTTCTGGGAATATTTATAGCGCAGGATAGAAAGAACGCAACCCAGTACATCCCCCAGATAGGGCAGGGTGGATTAACGCTACCTGATCGTGATTACTATCTTAAAAGTGATGCCCGGAGTATGCATATCAGGTCGCAGTACATGACCCACCTCTCAAATATGTTTGAATTATGTGGTAGTTCTCCCGCTGAGAGCGCTGTAAAAGCAAATGCCATCCTGCGTATTGAAACTGCACTTGCCAAAGCGCAGTTGAGCCGGGTGGAAATGAGAGACGTTAATAAGGTGTATAATAAATTTTCATGGAAGGATCTTAGTACAACCACACCCTTGATAGATTGGAAAAGTTTTGCTGCAAAAGTGATGATAACAGGAGTGGATAGTACGATCGTTTCTAATCCATCTTTTCTTAAATCTGTAGATATGCTTCTTGGTGCCATTCCTGTTTCTGACTGGAAAACATACTTACAATGGAACCTGATAGGATCAACAGCTCCATATTTAAGCAGCGCTTTTGTAACCGAGAATTTTAAGTTCAACCAGGTATTGTCCGGACAAAAGGAAATGACTCCGAGATGGCAACGTGTGAGCAACCAGATCGATAACTCTTTGGGTGAGTTGTTGGGTGAACTATACGTAAATAAATATTTTACTGCAGATGCGAAAAAGCGGATGTTGGATCTGGTTAATAATCTCCAGGAAACTTTTGCAGAAAGGATTCGCAGGTTAGACTGGATGAGTGAAGCAACCAAACAAAAAGCGTTGGACAAGCTTAGTGCATTTACTAAGAAGATTGGGTATACTGATAAATGGCGCGACTACAGCAGCATAACAATTGATAAACATGATTATATCGGCAATCGCCAACGCGCTGCTAAATGGGCCTTCCAGGAAAATGTAGGTCGGTTAGGCAAACCCGTAGATAAAACACTTTGGGGATTCACTCCACCAACAGTAAATGCTTCTTACAATTCAACCAATAATGAAATCACTTTCCCGGCAGGAATACTCCAATTTCCGTTCTTCGATTTTGATGCTGATGATGCAGTGAATTACGGCGGGATAGGTTGTGTGATCGGTCATGAGATGACTCACGGCTTTGACGACCAGGGTCGTTTATCCGGGCCTGATGGAAATCTGACAGACTGGTGGACTAAAGCAGATGCAGATAAATTCAAATCAAAAGCGAATGAGGTGGTAAATCAGTATAATGCATTCACTATCGTTGACACAACTTTGCATGTAAATGGCCGCTTAACATTAGGCGAAAACCTTGCAGATCTTGGCGGGGTAAATATTGCTTATGAAGCGTTCTCGAAGACCAAACAATTCAAAGAAGGAAAAAAGTTAGATGGATTTACACCAGCGCAACGATTCTTTCTTAGCTATGCACAAATATGGAGAAGTAATATTTTACCAGAAGAAGCATCACAAAGGTTACTTACTGATCCTCATTCACCCGGAATGGCCCGTGCTAATGGTCCGGTAAGTAACATTGATCCATGGTATGATGCTTTTG
>JADGPY010000260.1 GCA_017882205.1 Chitinophagaceae bacterium | reverse complement strand
TTTTCGCAAAAGAAAGAACTTACAAATGATCAGCTTCTAAAAAACAAATTGCCAGATATTACAAGGGCACTGCCTACGATCGTTTCTTGGGAAGATGATGCACACCTGGTACTCAGTAGAAGACTTCTTCCTGATTCATCTGCAAAAACTTTTCTTTTTGATATAAAGACTTTGAAGGAAATGGCTTATGACCGTAAGGATAATAGCGCTACCAATTCAAAAAAAGTTTATTTAAAAAATGATGACCTCTATTATAAAGTTGGAAATGGCGAGGAGATAAGACTTACAAATGATAATCCTCGCGAGATCAACCCAACGCTTTCTCCGGATAGTAATTACGTCGCTTATACAAAGAAGAATAATCTATATGTAATCGATCTGAATTCAAAAAAGGAAACTCAAATTACTTCTGATGGGAATGATAGCCTCATGAATGGTTATGCAAGCTGGGTGTACACAGAAGAAATTCTTGGACGGGCTTCGCAGTATCGTGCGTTCTGGTGGAGTCCGGATAGTAAAAAAATTGCTTTCTTCCGTACTGATGACAGCCCGGTTCCCATGCATACTATAACCGATGGTGCAGGCCAACATGGACTTGAAGAAAGGGAAAGATATCCGAAGGTGGGTGATCCTAATCCGCAAGTTAAAATTGGTATTGTCAACATAGATGATGATAAGATCACCTGGTCAGACTTCAACGAAAAAGATGATCAATATTTTGGACAGCCATACTGGACACCAGATGGTAGTGCCTTATGGGTACAATGGATGAACAGACTGCAAAATAATCTGAAGGTCTGGTCTGTAGATCCAGCCACCGGGAGCAAGACCCAGGTATATGATGAGACACAGAAAACATGGATTCAACTTGAAGATGGTTATGAAAGGCTTCACTTTTTAAAGAAGAGTAGGAGGTTTATTCTTGAAAGTGATAAAACAGGTTGGAACCACCTGTATCTATACGATATAACCGGGCAACTGATCAATCCTATTACATCAGGAAAGTTTACGGTTACGAACTTGAACTGGATAGATGAAAAAAATAACATACTTTATTTCCTTGCGAGAAGCCGGGAGAATACTGCGCGTTCTGATTTTTACAGCGTAAACCTTGATGGCACAAACCTGAAGCGTCTCACCTTCGGAGATTATAATCACACCATTCAAATGTCGCCATCAGGTTCCTATTTTGTTACGACCTATAGTAATTCTGCAACACCTCCAAGGATGACATTGTTAGATAATAAAGGGAAGATAATCAAGGAGCTTGCTGACAGTAAAGGAATTGAATTTGATAATTATCATATTGCTAAAACAGAATTGATAAGGGTAAAAAGCGATGATGGATTATATGATCTTCCTGCATTGATAACATGGCCATTGAATATGGATATGAACAAACATTATCCTGTTTTGATAAGTATCTATGGAGGCCCTAATGCAGGTACCGTTATTGACCGTTGGGCATTGAATGGCAACCAACAATGGTATGCAAAAGAAGGAATGATCCAGGTTAATATGGATCATCGCGCAAGTGGACATTTTGGAAAAGAAGGAGTTAATTACATGTATCATAATCTTGGTTATTGGGAAATGAAAGATTACAGTACCATTGTAAAATACCTGATCAGTAAGGGCTATGCTGATCCCAAAAAGATCTGCATCACCGGATTTAGCTATGGTGGGTATATGTCATGCTATGCATTAACCTTTGCTTCTGATGTGTTTACTTATGGAATGGCTGGCGGTAGTGTTACCGACTGGACATTTTATGATACTCATTATACCGAGCGCTATATGGGCACTCCAGCCAATAATCCTGACGGATATAAAACAAGTTCAGTGTTAAATTATGTAGACAAGTATAAAGGAATGTTACAGATCGTACATGGTGTGATAGATGACAATGTGCATATTCAAAATAGCCTGCGGCTCATTAGTGCTTTAGAAGATCAAAAAAAGGATTTTGAGTTTATGATATACCCGGGAGGCAGGCATGGATGGAGTGGTGCAAAACAGCTCCATTTTCAGAATTTGAAAACAAAGTTCATTTATAAATATTTGTTAGAGAAGCCCGTGCCGGAAGGGCTATTAAGATGATCTCCTGCTTTAATGGCGTAGCCCTTTAGATTGAGAACATGTCTTAGAGGAAGAGGTCATTATAAAGCTTGCCTCCCGGAACAACCGAATAGGCAGAAAGGTCTGTTATGCCTCCCATTGCAAGCACTTCATCATCAATGAAATTATTGCCTGTACATTCTGAAGAGGGTTTGGAAAGTATATAGAATGCTGCATCACCCATTATTTCAGGATGGCGACTCATATTGATCAATGTTTCTCCCCCCAGCAGATTTTTAACTGCTGCAGTAGCAATGGTTGTTCGGGGCCATAAGGTATTGGAAGCTATTCCATAGTTTTTCAATTCTCCTGCAAGACCGTTCGCGATCATCGTCATATTGTATTTGCTTATGGTATAAGCTACATGCATGGAAAGCCATTTTGGAGCAAGATTTACAGGCGGAGAAAGAGTTAATATATGAGGATTGTTTCCTTTTTTCAGGTATGGGATACAAGCCTTACTCACAAAAAAAGTTCCCCGAACATTAATATCATGCATCAGGTCAAATTGCTTTGGGTTGGTTTGCTCTACATTAGTTAAGGAGATGGCAGATGCATTGTTAATGAGGATATCGATTCCTCCAAATGTACTGACCGCCTGATCTATAGCTGCCTGCACCTGCTCTTCAAACCGGATATCACATTGTACGGCTAATGCTTTTCCGCCTGCCTCCTCTATTTCTTTGGCGGCAGAAAATATAGTGCCGCCCAGTTTAGGATTTTCTTCAACTGATTTTGCTGCAACTACAATGTTGGCGCCTTCTTTAGCGAGCCTAAGACCTATCGCTTTGCCGATACCCCGGGAAGCTCCTGTAATGAAAACGGTTTTGTTTTGGAACAGCATTGGGATGATTTTGATAACTTAACCACATCGTCACATAGGAGTCACATAGGAGTCACATAGGAAAACACATAGACGTTTTTCTATGTGACTATGTGTCTATGTGGTTCAAAAAAATATTAATTGAGTGTAGCCTCCATAGAGATCTCGGTATTCAATATCTTCGAAACCGGGCAATTCTCTTTTGCATTTTTTGCACACTCATCGAATTTATCCTTATCAATGCCTGGAACTTTTGCGTTTACAATAAGGTGTGATTTCGTAATCGCTCCTGCTGCTAAAGTAATTTCACACTTAGTTTCAATTTGATCTGGTGTAAATCCTGACTCACCCAATACGAAAGATAATTTCATTGAAAAGCATCCTGCGTGGGCCGCAGCTATCAATTCTTCAGGATTGGTACCAGGCTCATCCTCGAACCTTGTTTTGTAGGAATACATTAAATCCTTAAGAACCCCACTTTGCGCTGATAGGTGGCCGGTACCTTCTTTGCCGGATCCTTGCCATTTGGCTGTTGCACTTCTACTCATTGGTTTTATTTTTAATTGTCAATAAATGTTTTAAAAGGTATCAGGTATCAGCTATCAGTATTCTGGAAACACTGGTTTGGTCTGCATGATCTTTTCTATCTTTTCAATTACATCATCCGTCAGCAATGGTAATACCTCTAAAGCCTTGAGATTATCCAATAATTGTTGTTTTTTTGTTGCCCCTAAAATAGCTGATGTAACATTCGGATTTTTAATGCACCATGCTATAGACAATGCAGCCAGTGATACATTCAATTTTGTTGCAAGATCGCCAAGTTTTTTCACTTTTTTGATCTTATCTTCCACCATAAATTTGCTGCTCAACCAATCCATTCCTGCCAAAGCAAATCGTGAGTTTTTTGGAATACCCTCATTGTATTTTCCAGTCAATAATCCTGAAGCCAGGGGGCTCCAGATAGTTATACCCATTCCAACGGTCTTATAGATCATTGAAAATTCATTCTCCACTTTATTTCTTTCAAAAAGATTGTATTGTGATTGTTCCATGGTTGGCCCAATCAGTTTATACTCATTTGCCACCCTGTGTGCTTCCATGATCTCAACACCGCTCCATTCACTGGTTCCCCAATACAATATCTTCCCTTGTTGAATCAAGGTATTCATCGTAAATACTGTCTCTACAATAGGAGTATTTTTATCAGGCCGGTGACAAAAGAAGAGATCAAGATAATCGACCTGCAGGCGGAGTAATGCTTCGTTACATGCTTCCGTGAGATGTTTCCGGCTAAGGCCGGTCTGGTTAGGTTTATTTTCTTTCCCCCGCCATCCAAAAAAGGCTTTTGAAGAGACAGAGTATGAAGTACGGTCCCACTTTTTCTTAGTCAGAATGCGTCCCATCATTTTTTCACTCTCTCCACTTGCGTATACTTCGGCATTGTCAAAAAAGTTAATTCCATTATCATAGGCAATACCCATTAGTTGGTCAGCAATTTTATCATTTATTTGTTTGCTGAAACTTACCCAGCTTCCAAATGATAAAACACTTAATTGTAGTCCGGATTTCCCAAGGCGACGATATTCCATGCTATTTATATTATTTTGTTGGTGATTATGGATTTTCAAGATAGCCAAAATCAGACCGAAAAGTAGGGACGTTGCATCCTACGTCTCTGCATGCTACATCTCTACTTTAAATTCATTGAGGAAATTCTGATGCAGGAACTTTTGTTATCCCAGTAGGCTTATAAATTACCCAATTGTGTAAATCCTGGGACGCTTCAAACCCCACTCCCTCCCTGGTATTCGATTTACTTCGAATGCTTACTGCTTTATCGGTATGGAACTCTTTGCCGACATGGCTTCTGTCCCAATATAATTCAGCACAATATAATGTGTCCCCGGTATTGTTGAATACCCGCACACTATCTCTCAGGAAAACATTACTTTGGCTTTCTATATATCTTCCGTACCTGGCATCAAGTTTTGTCTCAATTGCCGCCTGGTCATTATAAAAATCACCATGTACAGTTTTAGGGAACTCGATATATGGAATGGTATCCTGGTAGCGCTTCATCAGGGGGGCGGTCAACTTTGATTTGATCTTCCCTCCAAGGGTATAATTGATCGAAACTCCATTGGCCTCTTCCACCCCAATCCGGCGTGATGTAAGTGCCATGATTTCCTTATCAGAATTTTCACAAGAGATTAGTAATATAAAAAAGCAGCCCATTAATAGGGCTGCACAAGGTTTTATCGTGAATGGATGATGGAAATTCATTATATCACTATGAATTACTGGTATTTTTGTCTGATAAACCAAATATCACTCAAGGCAAATCCTAGACCAATACGAAATATATTTTCCCGGATGTTGTTATTAGTATTACCCCTGCTTCCATACTCAAGAGATACATTCATAACTGAATATTGAGTCTCATAAAAGCCACGTTTTATTTTTAATGGAAATCCGCCACCAAGTGTAATGCCATATTGAGGTAAGGTCTTGTCTGCAGTAATGTAATCAGGGCCAAAATATACTCCTGCCCTGTATTTCACATAGTTCCAATATTTCCTGGAGCTTGTAGCAGGATAATATTGCACCCCTGCTTTAGCCATCCATGTATTTTTTACCAGATCAGGTTGACCATAAAATGAATAATTGTTCCAGTTGGTCATTTCAAAATCAGCACCATAGAGCAAATGTATGCGTTCAACAGTAAAACCGATACCAAAGCTTGCCGGCAAGACGACTTTTCCCTTAATTCCGCTAATTTCAAATACGCTGTCTAACCTGTCAGGATTTCCAGTGGTGGAATTATAAACAAATGTTTCTCTTAATAAATCCTGGCTACCATTGGCATTTTGTTGAAGTTTGCCATAAGCACCTATCCTGAAAATGCCCCTTTTATTTAGATCCTTAGAATTTTTGTTTATCTCTATAGAATATTGAATCCCTCCTTGTAAAAACACACCACCAAAATTTGTATTGCTTGCAGAATTAGATTTGAGATAATTAACGGTGTCGTTGATGAATGTAAGACGGGTACTATAATCTTTATTCCCAAAAGTGTAGCCTGCATTTACACCAAAACTAAGGTTCTTGATTCTTACTCCAGTGCCAACAAAAGCCTCATTTACCCCACCAGTTCCTTCATAAATGGTTTGTAAGCTATCAATATTAGGTAGCCGGCTGTCTTTTTCAATCTTATAATTTATCTTACTAACAGGGCGCAAACCAAAATTTAGCCCCCATGAAATGTTTTTCTTAAGCGCCTTTTTGTTTCCATTCAATAAAGGAAATCCAAACTGTAAATAAGAGATGATAGCATTATTCGAAGTAAAGGTACTGGGAGGATTACTGCTTTTGACGCTCCTTGAATCAAATTGAGCCCCGATATCAAATGTTGTGTAAACAAGGTTACTATATGAGGCAGGATTTAAAAAATTAATAGTAGTAGGATCAGAAAACCCTGCAGAAATTCCACCCATCCCCCTGCTTAATATGTTTCCTGAAGGAACAAGATTTCCTATTCCATAGCGGGAATAAGGAGAATTTTCCTGTGACATCGAAAAAAAAGGGAGTGCAAAAAGCACAAGAGTTAATGGTCTACGTTTTGGCATCATCATCATTAAATTCACTAATAGCATACAGTCCTTTAAAGATCAATTCGGGGTCGGCAAATATCTGACTTTTAAGGTGCCGTGCAAAATAAGCCGCATCTCCCCCGGTTAAAAGCACGTTAAAGTTCCTGTACTTTTCAGCATATTCCTGGATGATACCATCCATTTCTTTTGCCATTCCCAGTATGACCCCACTCAAAATATTCGTCTTGGTATCGTATCCTATAAGTGGAAAGTTCCAATCTGCTGTTACTTTAGGCAGTTTTGCAGTGTATGCATGCAGGGAAGTAAAGCGCATTTCCATTCCTGGCGAAATGCTTCCTCCTATGAATTGGTTTGATTTATTAATAAAATTGTACGTTATGCACGATCCTAGCCCTATGACAAGGTTATTTCTGCCGTGGTGAAAATATACAGCCGCAGCAGCTAATGCCAGCCTGTCAGCTCCAATAGTTTCTGGCTTTGATACAGGGGTAGTAAAAGGTAACTTTGTTAAATGGGTTAATTTATGAAACCGGGTTTTCTTAGAAAGGATATTTTCGATCGCAATATTATGATCAATAACTGATGATAGTATGCTTTTTTGTGGATGATATTTTTCAATTAATTTGTTAATGGACTCTTCCTCTTCATCCAATACAATAATATCAATGATCTCGCCATTCTCAAATACTGCGCATTTTTTTCGCGTATTGCCAAGATCGATGCAAAGAGAAGTAGTCATTAAAATATTTATAAATTAAATCCACCGAGATTCTTAAAATGTCCATTTAGCTTCACTTTTTCTTTCAATAGCTCCATTTCAGCAACAACAGGTAATATCTTGGCAAGATGACGTTTCAGGTATTCCTGGCGTTGTAACTCACTCATCAGGCATAACAACTCATATTCTTCATCCAATGTCAACCCTGCATGGTGGGCTACATCATAACTCCAAAACTGTTCCGGTTTTTTGAATTCATTTGTCAGTTTTAAAAGCTTGTGAAGCTGTTGTATGCCATTTATCACCTTTTCCATAAGCAAACGGTTGCCATGTTCACTATTTGCCGGGTAATTGACGATGGCACCACTGTATAATTTATCCGGTACTTCTTTTACTACTTCAAGTATCCTGAAGATTTTTTGCCCTCTGGTTTTTATATCCATATCGCCATTTTCATAGGTCTTGCTTATTTCAAGAATTTCAACAAGAGTTCCCAGCTCATTTATATTGTCATTTAACACTGCCGGGATACCAAATGGTTTACTCGTTTCGTGGCATTCTTTTATAAGCTGTTTGTACCTGGATTCGAATATATGCAGGTTCAGATCCTCACCCGGATAAACTACGATTGCTAAAGGAAAAATTGGAATAAAATTAGTCATACTTGTGATAGTGCCAAAGCTACAAATTTAAGCAAGATCATGATTATGCCTTTATGGATTTAATATCGGTAGAATCATCTCTAAAAAAGCAATATTATTGTACATGCGCATTCTTGAACTGAATTTCGAAAAGCATTGGCGAGGTGGTGAACGTCAAACAATCTATGGTATCCAGGGATTGTTAATGGCTGGGCACGAAGCCACCTTGCTATGCAGAAAAGGATCACCGCTGGCAGAGAAAGCAGGCCAGGTTGGAATTAATATGGTAGGATGCGAGGGGGTGCTACAGGTTGTGAGATTTTTATTATTACACGCAAAGGAATTTGACATCCTTCATTGCCAGACTTCGAATATGCTTACCTATTGCATTGCAACAAAGTGGCTGCACAAAAAACCAGTGCTATTATCCAGACGGGTAAGTTATGTGCCACACGGCTTTTTTACCTTATTTAAGTATAAAAGAACCAGCAAGGTTATCGCCATCAGCAATACTATTAAAAACATTTTACTGAAACAGGGAATCACAAATGTTAGTGTCATAAGTGATATTGCTGTGCCCATTGCACTGGATAAAAAAAGAGCAATGGATTTTCTTGGCCCATATAATTGCCAGGATAAAAAAGTAATTGCGACAATGGCTGCATTTGAGCCCGAGAAAGATCCAATGACAATGGTTGAAACAATAAGGCTGTTGGCTGCTACAAGAAGCGATTTTATATTTTTTCATTTTGGAGTGGGCAGCTTGTTGGAAGATGTTCGATCCAGGATCAAAGAATATAGGCTGGAGAAGATTTACTATGCTACAGGGTTTATGGATGAGGTCCAGGATTTATTTACCTTGATCGATGTA
>JADGPY010000259.1 GCA_017882205.1 Chitinophagaceae bacterium | reverse complement strand
TAGTAGTAATCAACTAACCACAGGTAAACAGGTCCATATGCTGGATCTTCTGTCATTGCATTGTTATAATACTTCAGATAGATCCCTTCTTGTACCCTACCCTGTGTCTGGTAGATCCTTCCGATCATAAAACTGGCTTTGGCATATTTAGGATCAATGGCCAGGGCACCTTCGTAAGCAACCTGGGCATTTGCTCCATCGGTCATTTTACGATAGGCATCTCCAAGGTTACCCCAAATGTCAGGATTCTTTTTATCCTTATCTGCCGCTAATTTCAATTTATCAATTGCATAAGGAATATCACCTGCTTTTGCATCTACATTAGCCCTTCCGATTGCATTCAACACATTAGCATCTTTTCCTTTGGAAAGGTTGATAGCGGTTTCAAACGCATTCCTTGCATCATTTGTATTATTTTGAAGCAATTGTACGTGTCCCATGCCAACTAAAAGCAATGGCACATTAGGATTTGATTGCAAGGCTTTTTGATATAATGCTTTAGCCCCCACTGTATCTTCCAACCCAATCAAAGTTTGTCCAAGCCAGTAAACTGCATCCGCATTATTCGGATTCGTTGTTACCAGGCTGTTGAAGGCATTCTTTGCACTGATAAATTTTTCATGATACAATAATTTTTTCCCATCATCTATGCTTTGCCCAAACAACATGTTCCCTGAAAGCACGATGGTTAACACTAAGCTGATGATTTTAATCTTTCGCATTTTCTATTGTGATTTAAAACTTTGATTTACATTGATTACAGATGAAGAATATCAATTCATAGTTGCAGACCGTATATTGAAACTCATTTTAGCAGGATGTAAATATGCCCGTCGGAAGATCAATTGCCCCTTTTCATACGAAAGGAAATTTGCAAAGCCAGCACCCAATCCCTCATAATTTTCTTTTAGAATATAATACAAACCACGTACCAATGGGTACCGTTTTAACATAATGTTCACCTGGTAAGGCTTTACAAATGTTTTTTCCGGGCATGTACATTCAAGTGCTGCTATTTTAACTTTCTTTAAGAAACTTAACTGTGCTGTATCTTCTTTATTACCAATCCAACTTACCCCAACAAAACCAATTGCATTGTCATTATTTGAGACATAATTGATTACGTCCTGGCTGCTTTTTACGGCAAAAACTTTTTTAGGATCAAATGGTTTCCCTCTGAGTATAGAATCGATGGCATACCTGATACTGCTTGTCTCACTAAGCCCATCGAATACTGCAATTTGTTTATCACCCGTACTGCCGCTCAATATTCCACGGATCTTTTCCATAGTAAAGGTTGTATCTACCGCTTTAGCATTAACAATGATCGAAATGGCATCATTGGCTACTTTGTCAGACGCAGGAACGAATCTAAAAGAATCCTTATAAAATTTCTCCTCATCATTTGTTAGTTCGCGGGTAACAATTATCATCCTGGTACTGTCAGACCGAAGATCTTTAAGGCAGGCTGCTTCCGGTTTATACGTTGCATTGATCTTTGCCAGGGGAAATAAGGCTTCAAATACCTCAATTTCAGAATCGATGACCGGTTTAAAGGATTCATCAACACTTATATTTATCCTCCCGCTTTTAGGGGTATCCATGTCTGTACGTTCATGCTGGCCACTACAACCCACTAAAAAACAGGCCAGGGTTAATACCATCAATGATGATAAGGCGAATGTATTCTTATAACCTATATTCTTATTAATTTTCATCTTTCCCTGAAATAATCTTTTTTGATACCCCTGTAAATCCTCCATAGCCCATATATAATTACAACACCAGCAAAGATCCTTCCTATGAGGCTATCGGTAAAATCATTGACAAAGTGAAATTTTTTAGCAAAGAAAATGAATAGACCCATACCTACATAAATAATACCCATTCCAAGATCCATCAGGCTTTTCATCCCTATATATCTTTTCGTCTTTGGATCCATATTATCTTCAAATTCCTCCAGGCTCATTGTATTTATTTAAAAGGTGTGAGCAAGATATAAAAAAAGTTCTAAGTTCTTAGAACTAAAAACTAAGAACTTGCCTTTTCTATTCCGTAGGAATAAACCTTACCGGCACCGTATACCAAACCGCCACATTATCCCCATTACTTTTGCCAGGTATCCACCTGGGCATCCTTTTTAAAACTCTTATTACCTCATTATCAAAAACCTCACCCCCGGATTGAACTACATCGAATCTCATGAGTGTTCCATCATAATTTACGACAAACCGCACTTTCACCTGGGTTTCTGCTTCCAATTCATCCGGTGAATGAAGGTTTGATTTAAGAAATTTCAATAAGGCATTTATTCCTCCGGGATATTCTGGCGAAATATCCCAGTGATCAACTATCTGGGTTTTATCTACAAATGGTTTTACTTTTTCAATCACTTTTGTGGTTACGCTATCTCCGGTTCCGCCCGGGCTGCCTTTTCCTGCACCTGGCCCTTCTGAGGGAGGACCAAATGGAAGATCTAAACCTTTTACTATAGATAAGGGCTCCTCCTTAGTTTGAATGACACTATCGGCCTTTACAATCTGAGGAGGCCTTTCGGCTGAATTATGGGTGCTGGAAGTACTAGTTAAATGCGCTATTTCCTGTGGCTTGGGAACGGGTGCTATTGACATTTCCGGAGGACCTTCCATCACAGGTAAAAATGGGTGGTCAGTGGTTGTTCTTTTGAATGCCTGAAGTACAGCGAATACCAGTACAAACCCCATCATTACAAAAACTGCTTCCGTTAGCCTTTTGTTATACTGCTTACGCAATACATAAGCCCCATATGCCTTATTCCTGTTTTCAAAAATGATGTCCAGAACATCTGATCGTAAAATTGATTCTGATTTCATGATTGATAGTTTTAAGTAGATGAAGGAATAATATTTCCCAAGTGATTTGCTTTCTTATATAGATTCATATGAAGCTGGTTTCCATAATCTCGTGGCTGGAAACCTTATATTTGCAGCTAATCATTTATCAAGGCCTGCATGAAACCCTCATTACCTCAAGGCACCAGGGATTTTGGACCGGAAACAGTTCGTAGGCGCAATTATATTTTCCAAACCATACGATCAATATTTGAGCTCTATGGCTTTCAACCACTTGAAACACCAGCATTTGAAAATATTGAAACCTTACTTGGCAAATATGGTGACGAAGGAGATAAACTGATCTTTAAGATACTGAATAACGGACTCGATAATCCTTCCAAACACGAGCTTATAACTACAGAATTTGGAAAAGTATTAGAAGGAAAAACAACCAGGGTTATCTCTGAAAGAGCTTTGCGATATGACCTTACCATACCATTTGCAAGGTATGTGGCGATGAACCATGGAAAACTAACATTCCCATATAAACGCTACCAGATGCAGCCTGTATGGCGGGCCGACAGGCCTCAAAGAGGCAGGTATAGAGAATTTTACCAATGCGATGCAGATGTAGTTGGAAGCTATTCATCGATCAGTGATGCAGAATTTGCACAGATCTATCTTGAAGTATTCGTATGCCTGGGGATTGATATCAAATTAAAAATCAACAGCCGTAAAATTCTAAATGCACTGGCCCAGGTAGCTAATGCACCTGATAAATTTCAAGTAATTACTGTTGCCATTGACAAACTGGATAAAATTGGAATTGAAAAAGTGATGGAAGAATTATCCCAAAAAGGGATTAGCACTCAAGGTTTGGAAATAATAAAACGGTTTTTGACATTGGTTGGAAGCAATGATAAAAAGATCAGCCAGCTTAACTCTTTATTTGTAAATAACGAAGAAGGGAAAGCTGGTATCCGGGAACTGGTATACATTTTACAATACCTCGATAGTAATCAGATCGAAGTTGATGTTACACTGGCCAGGGGATTAAACTATTATACCGGAATAATTTACGAGGTAAAAGCTACCGGTGTAGCCATCGGTAGCATTGGTGGTGGTGGACGTTATGATGACCTCACCGGGCTTTTTGATGTTCCTTCAGTACCCGGAGTAGGCATCAGCTTCGGTGTTGACAGGATATATGATGTAATGATGGAACTGGATCTTTTCCCTAAAGATCTGGAAGTAAGTACCAGGGCTCTTTTTTTTAATTTAGGAGATAGTGAAGCAAAGTTTGCATTCCCCTACATGCAGCTATTGCGCAAAAATGGAATTAGCTGCGAATTTTACCACGAGCAGGCAAAGCTGGATAAACAATTCAGATATGCTGAGCGGAAAAATATTCCTTATGTTGTGATCATCGGCAGCCAGGAAATACAGGAAAATAGCTGTCTTGTAAAGCAACTTCAGACTGGAGACCAGGAAAAAGTTGCATTGGATGGCTTAGTTAATTATTTTACAATAAAAACATAAGGTTACTTTCCAACATTTTATGGATTAACATTGTTATCATAATAACCACATAAGTTTAATAACTGCATTAAAAAGTCTTTATGAAATATCTAAAATTAACAGTAGCCATTACCATCCTTGCATTTCTCATTACTTCCTGTACCAAAACTGCAAACCAGGGTAAGATGGTACCCAAAGAAGCCGGCCTGGTGATCGTGGTAAATGGCAAATCACTTTCCTCCAAGCTTAGCTGGGATGAAATAAAACAAACCTCCTGGTTCAAAGACAAGTATAGTGATTCCAAAACAAACGAATGGAACCGTAAACTGATGGAAAATCCTGACCTCGCAGGGGTGGATATGAAAACAGACCAGGTATTTTTTATATTAAAGAATGGCGATGAAGGACAAGTAGTTTATGTTGGCGATATAAAAGACAGCAAAGCCTTTGAAACCTTTAATAAAAGATTTGATAGCACCGCTGTTCCTACAAAAGATGGCAACCTGAACTTTCTTAAGATTCATAATAAAGCAGTGCTCGGATGGAATGACCAGAAGTTCGTTTATGTAGCCTATGCGCCCATGAAAACACCGTCTATGGCAGATGTGATGAATGGTTCAATCCCCGATTCAATAAAACAAATGGCTCCCGTAGGGGCAGAAGCTGATAAATTGATGGCTGTCTCCAAAAGGATATTTGGATTAAACAGCGATAGCAGCTTATACAAAGACCAAAAATTTGTACGATTGGTAAATGAAGATGGAGATGTGCATGTGTGGGTGAATTTTGAACAGCTTAGCAAAGGATCTATGTCTAAGGGTATGGTTAGCATGATGAAGTTTGATAATTTTCTCGAGGGCACCCTCTTTACATCAACCCTTAATTTCGACAATGGCAAGATCACTGTAAAGAAAAAAACCTATGCAGGGAAAGACCTTACAGCCATAATGAAAAAATATAGTGGCGGAAGCGTGAATGCAGATATGCTTAAAAATCTTCCTTCATCAAATCTTGACATAGCAATGGCCCTTCATTTTAAACCAGAAGCATTGCAGGAACTGATTAAATTGACCGGCCTGGATGGATTGATGAATGTTTTTATGGCAAACGCAGGAATGACCATTGACGATTTTGTAAAAGCAAATAAGGGTGATATTTTATTTGCTCTTTCAGATCTTAAAATACCAGCATCCGCCGCAACCAGTCAAAAAGATACTTCGACCTCTCTCAAAACAATACCTGATATGAACATGGTATTTGCTATCTCCATAGGTGATAAAGATGCCTTCAACAAATTAATAACTTTCTCTAAAAAAATATCAGGTAATGCGAATAATGATAAAGTAGTTTTCAGAAACACTGGCCAATATTTTGTGATTGGCAATAATCAGAAGGCAATTGATAATTTTCTTAATGGCAATAAAAATGCACCTGCATTTACTGACAAGATCAAGGATCACCCGGGATTTGGGTATATAGACATCCAAACCATTTTGAAAGCCTTTCAACTTGCAACCACAGATACCGCAAAGCAAAAAATGTTTGCCATGAACAGGGCTATGTGGGATAATATTTACATATATGGAGGTGAATTTTCTGATGGAGGCATCAATTACACTACAGAAATAAACCTGATGGATAAAAACACAAACAGTTTGAAGCAACTTAATAAGTTCATGGACCAATTATATTCAATAAAGAAAGAATTGAAAAAAACAGACCGATCTATGTCCGACAGTACTGCAATGCCAGGAAAGAATTCAAGCAGCATTAATTGATCTTATAATTTCCGGCAAAATGCAGATTAATCTGAAAGAGATTGTTCCATCCTATTTTGAAAGAAATTCGGTTACTAACTCTGAAATATGGGGTAAAACGATTTCCTTCGATGAAGGCAGTCATATACATATTGTAGCACCTTCAGGCAGTGGAAAAACCTCTTTAATTCATTTCATTTATGGATTGAGAAAAGATTATAGCGGCACCCTTTCTTATGATGATAAAAACATTGCAAACTTTAGCTTGGATCTATTTTCCTCTTTCCGTCAAACGTCCATAAGCATTGTATTCCAGGATATGCGCTTATTTGCTGATCAGAATGTACGCCAGAATATTGAAATAAAACGCCAGTTGGCCCCTTATCATCCTCCTGAAAAAATTGAGGAGATGGCCAATCGGCTTGGTATTGGAAATAAGCTTGCCCGGATCACCAATAGTTGCAGTTATGGTGAGAAACAACGAATTGCCATCATTCGTTCTTTAATGCAGCCTTTCAAATTTTTATTGCTTGATGAACCATTTAGTAACCTGGATGATAATAATAGGGCTAAAGCAATGGAATTAATAGCTGAAGAATGTGCAGCAAGAAAGGCCTCCATGATATTTGTCGACCTGAAGGAACTCGATTTCTTTGCAGGTCAAAGAATTTTGAGATTATGAATCCCTTTAGGGATTCAATATTGATAGAAAAATGAATTATAAGAACATACAATCATTATTAAGCACCAGCCAGAACAAGCTTTCCCGTTGGATAAGTTATTTTGGATTGGGGATCGGTGTGCTATTGCTGCTTTGCTCAATGCAAATGTTTGTCAACATTAAACACCTGCTGAAGGAAAACAATCCAAGGAAAAATGGATTCGATTTTATCTCAATTACAAAGGTCATTACTAATGAGAACATGGGAAAGGATAATTCTTTTAAAGAAGATGAAATAATAGACCTTAAGGCCCAACCCACCATCGAGGATGTAGCACCATTAATAGCCAATCAATATAGGGTCAAAGGAAGTGCTGGGAATATTATTCCTTTCAGCACTGACCTGTTTTTAGAGAGCATCAATAATGATTTTATTGATTCCGTTCCACCTGCATTCAGATGGCATGAGGGCCAGACGGATATACCCATAATTTTCTCTTCAGATTTTCTTGAGTTGTATAATGTGTTCGCACCAAGCCAGGATCTTCCCCAACTGTCAGACAAAACAATTTCATCGATAAATATTGTTATTGAATGTTATGGTCCCCAGGGTTTGCAGAAGTTTAGGGGAAATGTTGTGGGACTAACAGAGAGGATCAATTCTATCCTCGTACCAAAAAGTTTTATGGATTGGAGTAACAAATATTTTAGTGGAGTAACCTCGGTTAACCCATCCCGTGTTTTTATAAAAACACGGGATGCCAATAATCCGGATCTGCTGACCTATGTGCAACAAAAAAATTATCATTTAAATAAGGACAAGACAAAATTCGGCAGGATAAAAAAATTACTTCAAAGTATTATTAGTGGACTAGGGTTGTTTGGGGTATTGGTAATCTTACTTGCATTGATGTTATTCTCATTCTACCTGCAACTCATGATCGCAAAAAGCAAGGATAATCTCCAGCTACTATTAACACTTGGCTATTCTCCTAACTGGCTGAGCAAGACGATGGCAAGTACGTGGATTCCTGTATATATTGGCGTTGTGCTTGTTTCTATTCTCCTTGTATTTGTATTGCAATTTGCTTTCGTTCATTTCTTATTTGCTGAACAGGGAGACCTTTCCTATTCTCTTCATTGGACAGTCCTTCTTGTGGCACTGTTGCTATTATTTCTCTCTATTTATTCTAATTATAGGATGGTTAAAAAGGAATTGTATAAGATTGGTTGAATTGAACCAAAAAATCAATGCAATCCTTCATACACAATTGCAGCCCCCTGCCCCACCCCAACACACATGGTAGCCAACCCGTATTTTGCTTTCCTGCGTTTCATTTCATATAATAAGGTGGTAGATATCCTCACACCACTACAACCCAGCGGATGGCCTATCGCGATGGACCCTCCATTTACATTTACCTTTTCAAAGTCAAGTCCCAAATCATGAATACAAGCGATTGCCTGGGATGCAAAAGCTTCATTCAACTCGATCAGGTCAAGGTCACTCACGGCAATGCCTGCCCGATCCAAGGCTTTTTTTGTCGCAGGTACAGGACCAATTCCCATGATGGAAGGGTCTACACCGGCAACTGCCATACTAACTACTCTTGCAAGTGGTTTTAAATGATATTTGTTAACCATCTCTTCACTCGCTAATATCATTGCAGCGGCTCCATCATTGATACCTGAAGAATTCCCTGCCGTTACAGTCCCATCTTTTGCAAAAGCGGGCTTAAGCTGAGCAAGTTTCTCCATAGTTGTTGAACGGGGATGTTCATCCCTTTGAAATATTACCTGCTCCTCCTTGTTTGAGGTGATCTTCACGGGAAGAATCTCATCCTCCCATTTTCCCGCAGCCAGTGCGGCAAAATACTTTTGTTGGCTCTCGAAGGCAAATTCATCTTGTGCATGCCTTGATATCCCCCATTGATTTGCAACATTTTCAGCGGTCTCACCCATAGAATAGAGGTAATACATTTCACTGAGTTTTTTATTTGGAAACCGCCAACCTATCGTACTATCAAATATCTCCGCTTTACGATTGAAGGCTCCATCAGACTTCGCTAATACAAAGGGAGCGCGGGTCATGCTTTCTACCCCAGCGGCAATGTAGATCCCACCTTCTTCACACATAATGGCCCTGGAGCCATCCATGATGGCTTGTAATCCGCTTGCACATAACCTGTTCACTGTGTTTCCCGCCACTGTAACGGGAAGTCCGGCGAGTAGGGCAGCCATTCTTGCCACATTGCGATTGTCTTCACCAGCCTGGTTGGCATCACCAGCGATTACATCTTCTATATCATTCACATCTATATTTCCATTACGAGCTAACAAAGATTTTATCGTATGTGCAAGAAGGTCATCAGGCCTGATGGAACTTAAGGCACCTCCATATTTCCCGATGGGGGTTCTGAGTGCATCAATTATATAGACGGTTTTCATATTATTATTGCAATTTTTTATTTAGCGATTTTTTCAACTATCGAGCGGCAAAATTACTCTTTCATATCATATCTTGGGGTATTCCATTTCTGATAAACAGCCCGATAGCATAACTTTGCTCAATGGATCAGAAGAAGAAAAACATCCGGACACTTTCACTTGAGGAGCTGCAAACGTATTTTGCAACTCTCGGCGAAAAGAAATTCCGGGTTAAACAAGTATGGGAATGGCTGTGGCAAAAGCATGCTCACAGCTTTGAGGATATGACCAATATCAGTAAAGAACTGCGTGCAACCCTTACAGAAACATTCTCACTACCTGCGGTACAGGTTGATACCGCACAATACAGCAGCGATGGTACAGTAAAAACTAAATTCAAAACTCACGACGGTAATTTTGTAGAAGGGGTTCTTATTCCTGCCGAAAACAGGCAAACCGCTTGTGTTTCTTCTCAAATTGGTTGCAGCCTGAGTTGTAAATTCTGTGCTACCGGCTATATGGACAGGAAACGAAATCTTGATTTTGATGAGATCTATGATGAAGTAGTACTGCTTAACCAGGTTGCAGAAAAAACATATGGAAAGAAACTTAGCAATATAGTATTTATGGGAATGGGGGAACCATTGCTGAACTATAAAAATGTCTTGAAGGCCATAGAACGTATTACAGCCAACGATGGCCTCGGAATGAGCCCCAGGAGAATAACAGTATCAACTGCAGGGGTTGCAAAGATGATCAGGCAATTGGGTGATGATAATGTCCGCTTTAATCTTGCTTTATCATTACATGCGGCGAATGATCAGAAAAGGAATTCAATCATGCCCATCAATGAAACCAACAATATCCAGGCATTGATAGAAGCGCTGAATTATTTTCATGAGAAAACAGGCAATGATATCACTTTTGAATATATTCTTTTCAAAGGTGTGAACGATTCAATCAAAGATGCAGATGACCTGATCAAAATCTACAAGCAGGTTCCGGTGCACCTTGTAAATATCATTGAGTACAATCCAATAGATGCAGCAGATTTTGAAAAGCCTGACCGGGATGCTACGCAAAAATTCATGGACTATCTCGCAAACCACCGTGTAAATGTACGTCTTCGAATAAGTCGTGGAAAGGATATAGACGCGGCCTGCGGCCAACTTGCCAATAAAGAATCTATCCCCGCCACAGTTTAAAAAATAGTTTAAGCCACTAATAGCTTCGCACTACCTGATACTATTTCGATGTCATTTTAAGAATTTGTAGAGACGTTGCATGCAACGTCTTTGCATGCAACGTCTCCTGTTAAATCATATTACACCACCTTCTGCATTTCAACATTCAAATGAAGCTTCACTTCATCACCCAAAAGCATTCCACCTGCTTCTGTAAGCACCTCCCATTTAAGACCGAATTCCTTACGGTTTACTTTACCCGTAATTTCAAAACCTGCTTTTACCTGGCCCCATGGATCTGTAATTGTGCCATTGTATTCAACATCCAATGTTACTGGTTTTGTGACATCACGAAGGGTAAGATCACCGGTTAGTTTAAATTCATTATCTGAATTCTTTTCAATACCTGTTGATACAAAAGTAATTTTTGGAAACTTCCCGGCATTGAAAAAATCATCACTTTTTAAATGCGTGTTCCTTTGTTCATTTTGTGTATCGATGCTGTCCACCTCTGCTTCAAATGTGATCTTAGCATCTGTGAAATCTTCTTTTTCTGATTCTACTGTAGCATCGAATTTCTTGAAGACCCCACTCACAGTAGCGATCATCAGATGTTTTACTTTGAACGCGATTTCTGAGTGGGCCGCGTCAATTTTAAATGTTGCCATGATGTTGTTTTTTAGTTTGATTATTATTTTGATTTGATATGAAATTCATTGAATTCAATAATTAGCCTGTGCCTACCATGATGAAACTTCCATTGGCACGTCTATCACTAAAACTTCTGCATTCGTCAGTGTTTCTATTTCAATTTCTGAGGTGTCCCAGATGCCCAGTGCATCACGCTTGTTCAATTCAGTATCTCCAATCTTCACAGTACCCTCTAAAACAAAAATGTATACCCCATTACCAAGCTTATGAATCGGGTATACTTCTTTTTTCCCCGCTTCAAGGTTTCCTAACGAGAACCAGGCATCCTGGTTGATCCAAACCGCAGAACTTGCATCTGGTGCCACAACTGTCAATAGTTTATTCTGCCTGTCTTCCGGCTTAAAGGTTTTTTGATCATACCTGGGTTTGATATCCTTTTCCTTAGGTAATATCCATATCTGCAGGAAGTTAACCGGTACTCCCTCGCTATGATTCTTCTCAGAATGCCTGATACCTGTTCCAGCACTCATGATCTGAACATCGTTTTGCCTGATCACCGCCTCTGTTCCCGTGCTATCTTTATGTTCAAGATCACCCTTCAATGGGATGGAAACAATTTCCATATTATCATGAGGATGGGTTCCGAAACCTCCCCCGCCGTTCACAATATCATCGTTCAATACACGCAAAGCGCCAAAATGAACCTTCTCTGGATCATGATAATGTCCAAAACTGAATGAATGATGGCTATCAAGCCATCCAAAATTTACATGACCGCGGTCTGCTGCTTTATGTAAAATCGTTTTCATACTAATTTATTTAATTATGTGTATATACTTATATTATGTAAAAAAATTATTCTTTCTCTCTGTATAGTTCTAAAAGATCATTTAATTCTTTTGCCTTCTCTTCGGGTATTACAATCACTTTATCAAAAACCTTGTTGATATCAATGGTGGCAATTTCAAGAATATGCATGCCTACTTCAGTAAGCGTTACAACGGTCTCCCTTTTATCAACATTTGAAGTACACCGCTTAATCATTTTCTTAGTTTCCAGCCGATCCATGATCCTGGGCACATTAGAGCTCTTTTCTATCATCCTGCTGGCAATATCCCTGATGCACATTTGTTCAGGGTGTTTACCTTTCAAAACCCGCATCACATTATATTGCTCGTTGGTAATCCCATATTTTTTAAACTCCCCGGTAATAATGGTTTTCAACCACCATGCAGTATATAAAACATTTAACCCCGCTTTGTGCTTATTGCTCCGGAAATGAGTCGTTTTTATGGCGCTTTCTAGATTCACAATGCAAATGTATGTATATACATGCAATTAACCAAATCTATGTGTTTCTTAAGTGTTTTATATGTCCTTATTGTGCCTAATGTGCTTATTTTCTTGTTTATTATAATTTTTTTTCCTGATTATTAAACCTGGCCTTCAAAACGGCGTCTATTATATTATAAACCCTTAAAAAATTATATCATGAAAAAAATGATAGTCTGCCTTATTGCAGTGAGCGCTTTTGCATTCGCCGCCAGTGCACAGGTAGAAAGAAAGAATGCCAACAGGCCTAATGCAGGTCGTCCTGGAATGCGAATGCAGCGTGCTCATATGATGATG
>JADGPY010000258.1 GCA_017882205.1 Chitinophagaceae bacterium | reverse complement strand
TGAGCTTTCTCCTGAGGATTGTATAGCATCTCTAAATAAGCAAATGATAGATTTAGTTACTAAATTTGATACAGTACCTATCAAAGATCTATCAAAGTAATAATTAAATAATACCTATTGTTTAGTACAGTACTATGCTGTATCTAAAAGCATAAGGTAATATTTCAAGGGACGGGAATGGAAATATAAAAACTATTACCGTCCCTTGATGTGAAAATTTATTTTGTGAGTCAGGCAGAGGAAATCGTTTGCAATAGAAGGAGGAAATTGCCAAAATGGCTAATGCAAAGAATAATGTTGCTATAGTTAATGAGATTAGTTTAATAAGAAAACCCAGCATATGGGAGACTCTTTCAAATGAAAAATATTTTAAGTGGATGTTGGTTTTGCCACTTATAATAGTACTTTTGGTTTTTATGATCTACCCGCTCGTTTTTTGTATGTATAAATCATTTTTTCAAAGCGGTTTATCCGGCAATTCTACATTTATCGGTCTTCAGAATTACAGAACAATGCTCCGTGATGTAAATTTTTGGATACCTCTTGGCCGTACCTTTCAGGTCACAGTCATCTGTATAGTTGCGGAGCTGTTAATAGGTTTGGGCCTCGGAACGTTATGGAACAGGGAATTTAGAGGTCAAAATATTGTAAGAGGGCTTATACTTTTGCCACTCTTGGTAGCGCCTCTTATTTTGTCAATAGTGTGGAATTTTCTTCTTGAATATAACATTGGTTTTGTTAATCAGATATTTTCGGCAATTGGTTTGGGTAGAGTTAGATGGTGGGCGCCTGGAGGTGCAATATATACGATTTGCGCCATAACAATATGGCAGTGGTTTCCATTTTCAGCCTCGGTTTTACTGGCAGGGCTAAAGAGCCTTCCAAAAGATGTGTTTGAAGCAGCTAAAGTTGATGGAGCTAAAGGATGGTATACTTTTAGAAGATTAACTTTGCCGATGTTAAGTCCTCTAATTGTAATCATTACACTACTGCGAACCATGTGGCTTATCAGATTGTTTGATCCTTTATATGGGACTACTCGAGGGGCAGTCAATACAGAACTTTTAGACTGGATGGTTTATAGGACCTCATTTATTTATTTTGATATCGGTTATGGTTCAACCTTAGCGATAATGAGTTTATTTTTAACAATTATAATTGGTGCAATTATGTTCAGGCAACTGATAAAAGCATTAAACGCTTCCAATTAACTTAACAAGAGAGAAGGTGAAAGATGAAAAGTAAAGGAATTGTAGTTAAAAGAATACTGTTCTGGGTAGTTACATTATTAGTTTTGGCTGGAATTTTATTCCCACTTTTATGGATATATTTAACAGCTTTTAAATCTTCAAATGATATATTTGCAGGAACTTTACAGAGGCAATTAATATTTACTCCCACGCTGGAAAATTTTAAACGTTTGTTTGTACAATTTCCATTTTTCAGATCAATGGGTAACTCGCTTATTATCAGTATAAGCAGTACTGTACTGGTTATGGTTATTGCTTTACCGGCAGCCTATAGCTTTGCCAGATGGAACACTGGGGGAGGCCATATACTTTTTAATACCATTGCCTCAAGAATGTTCCCCGGTGCGGTTGCAGCCATACCTTTTTTTCTAATATATCGTGCACTTCATTTGTTGGATACACATATAGGTTTGATACTATTGTTTATGTATTTCAATGTTTCATTTGCAACTTTCTTATTGTACGGATTTTTCAGGGATGTTCCTGTGGAGCTTGAGCAGGCCGCCATGATAGATGGTTACGGGCGTTTCGCTATATTCAGGAAAATAGTGCTTCCATTGGTTTTACCGGGAATTGCAACTACGTCAGTTTTCTGCTTAATATGGTCGTGGAATGAGTTTTTATATTCTTTTTTATTCACAAGAAATGCAGCAAAAACCATAACTGTACTGATTTCTTCTTTCTGGGGCTCAATTGAGGTTCAATATGGAACTATGGCGGCTGGAGCTGCAATCAGTATATTGCCAACACTTATTGCTGCCTGGTTCATGCAGAGATACATTATAAGAGGTCTGACATTTGGCGCAGTCAAGGGATAAATTTATTAATAAATTATCAAAGTGTCAAATATATTGGATTTGTAGTCTAAAATCTATAAATAAGTGGGAGGGTGTATAATAAATGTTACCACGAATGACGATGGGAAACTGGCTATTTTGGTCAGTATTGGTTTGGATAGGGATAAATTTTATCTGGCTTGGATTTTTTCCAAATTTGCCAGCGTGGATAGGCGCCATTATAGCTACGGCAGCAGCTTTTGTAACTTTTAGGTTTGGTCCTCGGCCCAAAGATGAGGAGGAGTAGAAAATGGTAGAAGTAAGACTAGAAAATGTGACTAAACTTTATGGTCGGAAATTAGCAATAGATGATATCAGCTTTACCTGTAAAGAAGGCGAATTTTTTTCCATTCTTGGTCCTACAGGCGCAGGGAAAAGTACGATACTTAAAATGATAGCGGGGATAGAGCCGATTACTTCCGGTAAAATATATTTTGATGATCTGGTGGTAAATAATCTTCTTCCCCATGAAAGAAATGTTTCTATGGCATTTGAGTCATACAATCTTTATTCACATTTTAACGTTTATGAAAATATAGCCTTTCCTTTAAGAGCTCCCAAGTGGCAGCTTAACCTGTCAAAGGAAGAGGAAAAGAAAAAAGTTACCGAAATAGCAGATTTTCTTGGAATTGGAAAATTATTGGATAGAAAACCCCAGAATTTAAGCGGTGGCCAAAAGCAAAGAGTTTCTCTTGCAAGGGCTCTTGTGAGAAAACCACAGGTTTATCTGCTGGATGAGCCGATAGCACACCTTGATGCAAAGCTGAAGTTTACGACGCAGACTCTTTTAAGGGAATTTGCAGTAAATTACGGAAGCACTATTATTTATGTCACCCATGACTACAGGGAAGCATTGGCCCTGTCAGACAATATGATGGTTTTGCGAAAAGGTAAAATTGACCAACTGGGCACCCCAGAAGAGATTTATCATGCGCCTAAAATAGATTTTGTTGGGATGCTGGTTGGTGAACCCCCAATGAATATGGTAGATGGATCACTTATTAGCCGGGAAGGAAAAACATTTTTTAAAGCAGGCGATTCTTTTGAATTTGAGTTGTTAAAAGATACTGAGATTAATGCAAGGAAGCATGCTGTCATCAAGGAAAATAATTCCATTGTGAGGTTAGGTGTCAGGTGTGAATATATTAAAGTCAGTGATCAAAAAATGTCCGATAATTCTTTTCAGCTCCCTGTATATGCAGTTGTGCATGAAGCTGAAAGTTCTGTTATTACATTTGAGCTGGAAAACTCTTTTCTTCATTCAAGGGTAAGCAGGGGAAAAGGTTATGAGGATTGCCGTATTACTGAAAAAGTCTGGCTTGAATTTGTTCAGGAAAATATTTCCTTTTTTGAAAAAACTGTTGAATTATCTAAGGCTTAGGTGAGGTAAAAATGAGTAGGGTAGATTGTAATAATGTTTGGAAAATATATGGCGGAAATGTTATTGGTGTTAAGGATTTGACTTTTACTTGTAATGACAAGGAGTTTCTTGCAATATTAGGTCCTTCCGGCGGAGGCAAGAGTTCGACACTGCGAATGCTTGCAGGTTTAGAGGAAATAAGTAAAGGCGAAATTAGCTTTGATAACGTTGTTGTTAATGAAAAAGGGCCTTCAGAAAGAAATATAGCGCTGGCCTTTGAATCTTATGCGCTTTATTACAGGATGAGTGTATATGAGAATATAGCATTTCCCTTGAGAGCTAAAGGGTTGAAAAATGATGAAGTCGATAAGAGAGTGAAGGCTATTGCATTAGTACTTAATTTAACAACACTATTGCAAAAAAAACCTGCGGAGTTAGCTGGTGGACACCAGCAAAGAGTTTCACTGGCCAGGGCTCTTATCAGAAAACCAAATGTAACTCTTCTTGATGAACCGCTATCACATATGGATCAGCGCCTCAGGGCTGAAATAAGGGCACAAATACGCAGAATCCACGAAGAGCTGGGCAATACCACAATCTATGTTACACATGACCAGGCGGAAGCTATTTCCCTTTGTGACCGCATATTGATATTAACCAATGCTGAGAAGCAGCAAATCGGTACAGTAGATGAAATATACAATAAACCCGTAAATAAATTTGTAGCCAATTTTATAGGCCAGCCGGGAATGAACTTCATGCAATGTAAAATAGAATCACAAAAAAGCATATCCATTAATACCAGTGTCGGGTTAAAAACGCTGGATTTAGTGGGGACAGTGGATTCAAAATATGTAGGCTCCGAACTTACAATGGGAATAAGGCCCCAACAAATAGGAATTGTGGAAAACAAAGATCAGGGGTCTGTTGTGCCGGGGTTCGTAAAGATGATTGAATTCCAGG
>JADGPY010000257.1 GCA_017882205.1 Chitinophagaceae bacterium | reverse complement strand
AGATGGCAATTACACAAAAGCTTCCGGTGGTTGTGTTTACATGGGTGTATATCACAACTCCCTGCTTGCTGTCTTTTTTAAAATCTTTTGGTGGCGTATAGGTGGCAATGTCAAATGTTTCAGTTTGGGCAATTACCTGTTGCATAATTGCAACAAGCACCAGGAGATTAAATATTTTTTTCATACTGTTTTATTTATATAATGGGTAATCTTGTTATAAAAGACAGTTAAGTGATCATTGTTTTTTCAGCACATCCCCATTAAAGCTCAACCTAAGTGTGGCTGGGCCTGGGTTGCTTTTGTCATAATCTACACCCATGAAAGCAATTTTTATTTTTCTTCCATCGGTATAATTAAATATTACTGAATAATTTTTCACTTCATAAGTACCGGAGCCGGTGGTTATTGCCTCATTTATACAATCAGTATATTCATGGTACAAAACCCTTAATGCCCCGTTGTCGGTAAATCTGCCATCGGAAGTAAAAGTGATAGAAGGGATTTTTCCGTTCACTTCACTAAGCGCGTACGTCCCATTGAAAGTTGCACCATCTACGGAATTCAATTTCTGAAACGCATCATCCCTATTAACATGCCTGATGATTAATTGGTTATTTTCCATTCTCAGGGGAACATCGGCGTAAGGCATTTTCAAAATACCTTTTCCGTTATTGAAACTATAGGTTCCCCAATACCGCGGTTGCCGCTCTGCCGGTATCCATGTATTCCACCCGTATAATCCTTCGAGAGGAAATTTGGGTCCAAAATAGGCCCGCCCATTGGATAAGAAAATGGAAAAGAAAACATCCTGATGAAATGTTGAACCCAGAAGTGTAGTAGGGTCGAAAGAAACGCCTCCCCATATACCAACAATTCCGTCACCGTTGGTAGTGCCTGGTTTTAAAAGAGGTTCCTTCCAATCGGTAAATTGTAAGGAGAACAAAAACTGCTCTATGTCATCATGATAATTCAAACGGTCAGAGGGAAAGTATCTGGAATAGTTACACTTACTTCTCAATTCTAAAACAGCCACCCGTTCGAATCGATTATTGATTTTAACCACAAACAATTCGAGTCCATATTCATCTTTAGAAGCTGTGCCATTATCAACCAGGATGCCACCGTTACCCTGAATATATTCCCATCCGTGAAATGATTTTTGGGCTTCCTGTATTCTATAATTTCCGCCGGCAGCTTCGTGCATCTTGGTTGCTTTGTACATGCTGACGGCTTCATCCCAACTTTGCGCAAGGGCCTGTTCCATCGTGCCTGAAAAATTCAGTGGAGGCATTATCTGTACAACTAAATGTTCACCAGCAGACAAATCTGACGGTTTAAATACTACGCCATCTTGAAATTGCTGTTCGTTCCATCCGGCAGGTATTGTATACGACATTGAGCCAAATCTTCCCGGCAGGTTATTTTGACCGGTGGTTGTATTGGTGATGGATGTTGATTTATCCAGCTTCATATTTTCAAATAATGCATCAATCTGGGTGGCATAAGCCTGGTCATTAAGATTTGCAAGTACACTTACCTTTTTTCCGAAACCACTAAATACGGTTAGTAAAACATAAAAGTTATTCCCATCCAATTTTATGGGGACAGCAGCGGCAACCGCTTTCCATCCATCGGCATTGATTTGTGTTTCTGTTTTAGGATTGGCGTCTGCTTTATAAGGAGTAACTACCAGGTCGTTCCATTCGTTGCTGAAATCTTTTTGTTCATCACCGGCGCTGGCGCTGCTGGCATAAATAGCAATTATACAAAAGCTCCCAGTGGTTGTGTTGGCAAGAGTATATGTTACAACTCCCTGCTTAATGTCCTTTTTATAATCTTTGGGCGGCGTGTAATGAATGATGTCAAATGTTTCGGTTTGGGAGAATGCAGATTGTGCTGTCAGCATCCACAAAAAAATGTTGACACTGCAACTGATGATTTTCTTCATAATATTTTTATTTGTCTATCATTTCTTTTAAAGCATTAAAATTAAAATTCTTTTCAATCTGGGCTCTCCAGATGTTAGCGGCTTTTGCAACGTCCCAGCTCCAATACACAATTAAAAACTGGGGAACATATCTTGGCAGGGTCATATTAAAATAATTAGGGTTTAGCCTCACCAACTGTTGGCCCCCTTTTTCTTCTGTAGTAAATTCTTTAAATGTTAACAGGTTATTGAAATCTAAAATGGCAGGTTGCTCCAAATCTGCCTTCAGACTATCTGCTAACAGGTCTCGTGCCGGTTTCATATCATCTTCATACGTTTTTTTCATTTGAGCAATATTTGCTTCTTTGCGTTGTTGATCCGTTTTATAATTTTTCAGGTAATCTGCTTTCCGCCGCTCTACCGCATCTGCCTTGTACCCTTTTGCAATGTATTCCAACCCCCCTTTTTTTGCTTCTTCTTCTTGGGCATCTGTTTTAACAGTTCTGTTTGTTTCGAAGGCCAGCGCTTTTGGAAATTTTTTTCCGTTATAATTCAAAAACGCTTTCAAAAATTGTTTTTGGGTAACAGGCACATAAGGGGACTGCCCGGTACGGGTTATAATAATTGCCCTGGAGTATGCACTGGAGTTGTAATTTTCGGTCCGGTTATAGATTCCTTCATATAGAGGATAACCATTTAATGCACCTATTTTTTTGTTCAACAGGTACACCGGTTGTTTTTGAATAATATAGTATTTAATGTAGTCAGCAAACCAGTTGAATTGATTAGCCCATACAAAGAAGTCTGCGCCTCTTTCCGGGTTAACTTCATAACCGTTTTTTTCGTAGTTACAAAAGAAGATACGGAACTGTGCATAGAGTTCATAGGGAACAGGGCCAGCTTTAACCGCCGGGTTACCGGAGATATTACGGTGCCAGCCTGCTTCCATTCCCTTCGGCTCCGGATAAGCAGCCTGTAACAATTTCTGCATTTTATCAATACGGGTGGTTGCCTGCGGGTACTGATTCTTCGGAAAGCTCGGGTCAGGAAATGGGTTGGCATCACTGACCTTTTTCCAACTGCCTTTTGTGTTCGTTACATCATCATCGTTGCAGGGTTGTTGTGCTTTGGAGCAATTTAAAAAAAACAAGCAGGTAACAAGTAATAACAATGTGATGGATATTTTTTTCATAAATAAAATTTATTTATCAATCATCGTTTTTAATTTATCGACAGGAAAATTATCTTCAAATTGTTTTTTAAAGTTCATGCCGGGAGCAGTATTATCCCAGCGCCAATACAATACGATCATTTGCGCAGCATAGCGGGGAAGTGATGTATTAAAATAATTACCATTAATAGTTACCAATAATTGTCCGCCTTTTTCAAGAGTAGAAAAATTTCCTTTAAAATCACCTGTATTTTGCTCATCAATAACTGCTGGTTGTTGCAGTGATGCGGAATTTTTATTCACATAATTATCAATGATGCTAAACCTGTCGTTCCAGTACTTATTTGTTTTTGCAATATCTGCATCTTTTGTTTTTAAAAAATTATCCTCGTCTTTTTGTATACCTGCAATTATTTTATCCTTATCAGGTTGTTTAAGGTATTTGTTGTTTTGTATATCACTGATCCCTTTTTTATAATTTCCTTCCCGTTTACTGTAAGTATCAACAGAAGTTTGTTGTTGTTTTTCCCAGTAATTTCTAAGTGCTTGTAAATATTGCCCCTGAGTTATTGGTTTCCAGGGAAGCTGGTTATTATGCGTAAGTATAATGCAGCGCCCCTTATCCCTGTGAGATGAAGATTGATATACGGGATAACCTTTCCACGCTCCTTTTACCGGTGGCAAAATATAAACATCCTGTTCATTGACTTTTATAGACAACAGATCATATTGCCTTGACATAAACCAATTAAAACTATTTACAAAAGCATAAGCCCATGTACCGGTTTCATCTCCCAATACTACTTTGTGCTGGTAATTATCGCAGTACCAGCCAAGGTATAATGAATTGAACTGGTAAGGTTGCGGCCCATTATTTATTACTGGATAACCGCCCATTGTTCTGTACCAACCTGCTTCCATTCCTTTCGGTTCGGGATAAGCAGTTTGAAATAATTTACTGATAGCATCGATATGGCTGATAGCCTGAGCCTGGTTATTCACCATATTCGCATCTGTTCTTTTTTTCCAGCTGCCTTTTATATTCATGAGCGTTTGATCATCACAGGCTTGTTGCGCCACAGCAGTATTTGTTGATAACTGCAACAGCAAACTCATTAACACAATACCCGTAAAAACACCCAGGTTATTTTTCATGTTCATTTTTTATACAGCGGAATATTTTTGTTGATCTGTTGTGCATTGGGTTGCACATACCACGTTTTATCAATTAAATTTTTCAGCGCTCCGCCTTCTTTCATCTGCACACCGGAATTATACCCGATGGTTACTGTTTCATTATCTGAAATCGTTTTGCCTACGCCAAATGCTTTTGCTTTAACATCTATCTTACCAGTAAATATCAATCCACCATCCAGCACCGAGCCATCATTATCAATTTGTAAAAAAACCTGGCCGCTTAACTTTGCACCTGTTTCAACAGTTACACCCATGCCACTGAATTTGGGCATGTCAGGCACTTTTACACCCGGGCCAAATGCCAATGTAGTTTGACCACTAAGCCTGTTATGCTGTACGTTAAAAATGAATCCTTCACCAGCTTCGATCTTATATTCATTACAACTGATGTCAACAGTGGCAATACCCATTGGAATTTTAAGTGGCTCGGATAAATAACAATCGGGATCATCTATCTGTATTTCTTTTGCATTGCCTTCTGCTGCATCAACCGGTTGACAAGGATTATAAAAATAGCCTGTGTTGATATCTGTAAGCACATCAAGAAATTGTAAGACAAGGCCATAAAATTCTGCTTTGTACTGGTGGTCAGTTACCGAACCAACATAATACCAAAAGCCCATATCATTAAAATATTGCTTGTAGAGTATAAGGGCTTTTTGCTGGTAGGCTTCATTAGCATCGGCAATTAAATTAAGGTAGCGGTCCCTCACTGTTTCTTGTTCTGCACATATTGCAGCAGTCAACTCATCATATTCATTGCCGCCATTACCTTCTCCATCTCTTTCAGCCACCGCGTCTTTCTGTGTTTTATGTTTTGAAGTTATTGCTTTTTGTTCTGCCAGGCAATCGGCAATTAGTTTTGCTTTTTTTTCCTGGTAATTTTTTTTGTACTCCGCAAATTTTAAAAACCTGTCATTATATTCATTGGCAACAAGATCAGTTACCACAACATTTGCAAAAAGTCCAAATGGCCTGTACGGGCTTTTATTCATTTTAACAGCCGCCATCATTTTATCGGTAACTTCTTTTTTGCTTATTGCTTCTTCGTCTTTCATAAGATGTTCATACTTTGCCTTTACTCCTCTCAGCATTTCTTTGTAAGCAGCATATTGCGGTTTTAAAATAGGAGTATTTTTTGTATCCCTGCATTGGGGAAGCAGCGGGTATTTATCAAAATTAAAATACTCCGGTTGCTTGTAATGATGACGGATATAATCCATCAATTTAGCATCAGGTTTTAATTTATCTACCAGGTTATATGCTGATACAGTAAACGCTCCACGTAACGAATTCTCTCCATAGTTCAAAGCACCGGCTTTATTTCCTCTGCCGTAATTTATATAAGCAAGGGCAAGATTAGCATCAGGATGATATTTAGAGTCCTTAACACATTGCAGTAAATAATTTTCTGCTGTTTTAATATCGCCCAATGATAAATAGGCCTGGCCAATATTGTTGAGTATGGTATTATTGCCCGGGTCTTTCACCAATATATATTGCAGGATGGGAATGGCATTAACTCCAAGTCCGCCATTGATCAATATACCTCCCACATTATTTAATGTGGTGCTGTTATCTGGGTCCATCTCTGCTGATTTTAAAATCAATAATGCAGATTCATTCTGCTGATTGTTGAGCCATAATGCAATACTGGTTTCGCTACCTTCTATGGCCGAGCTGATGGGAATATTTTTAATGTCAGTTCCATAATCGTTGCGTAATAATTCTGTCAATTTTAAATTGAGATTATGCAGGTAAGAAACAAGTTCAGCTTTTGTAAATGTTCGTATGGGAAGCGCATTCAAATACTTTTCATTTCTTGAAGAAAGCGAAAAGTTTGTTGTATCATTCTTTTTTATTTTTCCTGGCCTCTGTTGACTATTTATTTGCCTTGATCTTATTATTGAATCTGTATTCACCGTATTGCCTGGTAAGCCTTTTGTCTTTTGGGCCTGGTCCATGATGGCTTTTATTTTAGGATCCTTAAGCGCTTCATCAATTTTCTTTTGCATTTCGGCAGGCGTTGGCTGCTGAGCAAAACCATGCTGGCACAGCAATAAAAAAAACAGGGAGAATGAAAATATTTTTTGCATGATATTGTTTATTGTTGTTTATAATATTTTGTTTTGATTTCCGGTATCATTGCTGATAATTTTTTTATTCTTGTTGCATCGGATGGATGGGTGGAAAGAAACTCCGGCATTTTGGTCCCTTTGCTCATATT
>JADGPY010000029.1 GCA_017882205.1 Chitinophagaceae bacterium | reverse complement strand
CCGCTTCCCATAGTAACTCTGCCATCAGGTAAAAAAACAGTGCTTACTGATCCATTTGGTGCCATTTCAATCTTGGAAGAACTGCCGCTCGCACTTCCAAAAATAACATCAGTGCCATTATAATACCAGTAGGCCCTGTAACCATCTGTAGCGTCATACAAGGCGACATAGGGAGTTGGACCTTCTATTTTTAGCATAAGTGAGGTAGTTCCTTTTATATGTAATGGCGCACCGGGGGCTGTAGAACCAGTACCTATGCCTACATTCCCATTCTGGCTGAAATAATGCCTGTATGTTTCTGTTGTGCCATTAAAAGAGGCCCACAATAAATCTGCACCTCCATTTGTACTAACCTCACGCCATTGATTGCTGCCATCGTATCCATAAATAATTTTACCTGAGCTTGATTGAACAAAAAGATCTCCATTATTTACATGTAAACCATAGTGCGGGAATAGGGTACCTATGCCCACATTTTGAGAGAAAACATAGGTGTATGTAAGGATCATTCCTGTAACTAACATGATTTTTTTCATGGCAGGAAAAATTAAATAAGTTAAAAATCTGGCGGGACCTTGCTCTTAAAAAGTGCATTTTCAAGGTAAGGACCAGTAAGAGGTTATTAAATAATAAAAGTACAAAGGAATTATCGCTTATACAACAGATATGCTGTTATAAAATCAATTAATTATTAACCTTCTTAGTCCATGCATCTTTAAGCGTAACTGTCCTGTTGAACACAAGATTTTCCGGGATAGAATCTTTATCCAGGCAAAAATATCCTTTACGTATAAACTGATATGGTTGGTTAATGCTGGCCTTTGTCAATGAAGGTTCGATATATGCTTTCTTAATGATATGCAGGGAATTTGGGTTGATGTATTCTTTAAAATCTCCTTCTTCAGAAGACGGGTTTTCCACTTTGAACAGCCTGTCGTATAAACGTACCTCTGCCGTAGCAGCATGGTCTGCACTCACCCAGTGGATTGTCCCTTTCACATGAAAACCTGATGTATCATGCCCGCTTTTGCTCTCAGGGATATAGGTGCAATGAATTTTTGTAATATTGCCATCATCATCTTTCAGGAAGCTTTCGCATTTTACGATGTAGGCATTCTTCAATCTTACCATCATCCCTGGCGCCAGGCGGAACCATTTTTTTGCTGGTACTTCCATAAAATCTTCTCTTTCTATCCATAGCTCATTCGAAAATGGAAGTAACCTGGTTTCTCCTGAAGGCGCGGGATCACCCTGTAAGTCTTCATGTTGATCCACAGGATAATTATCAATGATCAATTTTATAGGATCTAAAACGGCCATTACCCTTAGGGCTGTTTGATTTAATTCTTCACGAATACAAAATTCCAGCAGACTTACATCGATCAGGTTATCCCGTTTTGCAACCCCAATCTTATCACAGAAAGTTCTAATGCTGGAAGGAGTGTATCCTCTTCTGCGAAATGCAGAAATGGTGGGCATGCGTGGATCATCCCAACTGGATACATAGCCTTCATTAACCAATTGCAATAATTTGCGCTTACTCATAACCGTATAGGTCAGGTTGAGCCGGGCAAATTCATATTGATGTGAGGTGAAAATACTTAGCTTTTCGATAAACCAATCATACAAGGGGCGGTGGGGAATGAATTCGAGGGTACAAATGCTATGGGTGATATTTTCAATGCTATCACTTTGTCCGTGAGCAAAATCATACATGGGGTAGATGCACCAGGCATCGCCTGTACGATGATGGTGTGCATGTTTGATCCTATACATGATTGGATCACGCATATGCATATTTGGCGCGTTCATATCAACTTTTGCACGCAATACTCTGGAGCCATCAGCAAACTCTTCATTTTTCATTTGTTCAAAAAGCTGAAGGTTTTCTTCAATCGGTCTGTTGCGATAGGGGGATTCAATCCCAGGTTCATTTGGAGTGCCTTTTTGCGTGGCGATCTCTTCTGCAGAACTATCGTCTACATAAGCAAAACCTTTATTGATGAGGGATACTGCGAAAAGGTATAGTTGATCAAAATAATCGCTGGCATACAATTCTTTTTCCCATTTAAATCCCAGCCATTGGATGTCTTCCTTAATGCTATCAACATATTCAGTCTCTTCTGTTACTGGATTAGTATCGTCGAAACGAAGATTGGTTGCACCCCCATATTTCAACGCGAGGCCAAAATTCAGGCAAATGCTTTTAGAATGCCCAATATGCAGGTATCCATTAGGCTCTGGGGGAAAGCGGGTAAGAATTGATGTATACTTACCGCTATCAAGATCCTCTTCAACAATTTCTTCCAGGAAATTCAGGCTCTTTTCTTCACTCATACTACTATGATTTTTTAACAGTGAGCAAAGATAAACGCTTTCTTCTATGTGTCCCCCTATGGGCCTTTTTGTCTATGTGGTTAATCTTATTTTTCTAACAACCCATCCTTCTTCCACTGCATAAACACCATGATAGTAGAATCAGGAAGTTTAGTGTGTTTAAAGGGCATAAACCCTTTTTCACCTGGATTTTTTTGAATACGGAATAGAATTGAATCAATATTATGTGTAGCAGCAGCATAGTTATCAAGGGGTTTTTTATTTCCTTTAGGAGGGAAATGGCATGGAGAACAATTAGCGATCATTAATGACTGGACATTGCTGACGTATGTGAGTTTGACAGGCTCTTTAACAGCAACCTTGTTAGCAGCTTTTTTTGTTGACGAGCAGAATTCAAGAACAATTGGCATCGCCAGCAGTAATAGCACACATAATTTTTTCATACTTCTTGTAGTTTTTAGGTTGATTGATGCTGAAAGATATTAAATTCTTCTATTCCTACAAGAACTGTTTGATGAAAGGAAAATATTGCCCAACGAGTAATCAATTTGAATTTTTCTACCGATATTAAATGCCTAACGGCATTCACCAATAATGTTAATTAGCCCTGTCCCAACTTCTTCAAATACATCACATGGGATACAATCGCATCCATCATTTTTGGATATTCAACATATTTTAATCCATACTCCTTACAGGTTCTTTTGATGATCTTACTGATGGCAGGATAATGCACATGAGAGATCTTTGGAAACAGGTGATGCTCGATCTGGAAGTTTAATCCACCAACCAGCCAGCTTATTAATTTATTGCCTGTTGCAAAGTCTGCAGTGGTTTCTACCTGGTGTATAGCCCATTCATTTTCGATCTTGCCGGTATCTTTAGATGGTACCGGGAAAGTGGTATGTTCTACTGTATGTGCAAGCTGGAACACAATACTTATGATAAAGCCAGTAACCATGCTCACGATAAGGAATCCTGAAAGCCATTTAAAAAATCCAAGATAGTATATCGGCAAAGCAACTATCATGAACGCATATACGACCTTGGCGGTCCAGAAAGCGATGTGTTCTCTCATGTTAAATTTTCGGATAGGTATAGTACCAATTTTACGCGAAAAGTATTTTTTATAGTCAGTAAAAAATATCCACATAATGTGCAATAGAGTGTACAAAACCCAGAAATAATAATGCTGGAATTTATGAATCTTCAGTTTCTTTTGTTGTGAGGTAAAACGTAACATTGGTCCTGCCTCAATATCATCATCTACGCCATTAATATTTGTATAAGTATGGTGGATGATATTGTGTTTCAGATTCCACATGATGGCGCTTGCGCCCAAAAAGTTTAGTGAGAATCCCGCCATCTTATTCATCGTCTTAAACCTGGAGAAGCTGCCATGTGCTCCGTCATGCATTACATTGAATCCTATTGCTGCGGTGACCCCACCTAAGACAATACATTCTATAATAGCTATCCAGCTAACAGGAGTAAAAAAAACAAGGTGGATGTAAAGAAAGATGTATGCCGTAAAGAAAATAATTCCCTTTAAAAGCAGACCAGTATTACCGGTCATTGGTTTGTGAATATCCGCAAAATATTGATTAACCCTGTTTTTCAGTTCAAGTTGAAAATTCCCTTTGCCCTGTAAAAATTTTGGTGTTGCCATTTGTAATAAAATAAAAAAATTAATAAATTGTCCATTATCAGGTATTCTTCAAAATCAACGCATCAAAGCTGCTGATACCTATCATCTTCTTCGAAATAAATCCTTCCGCATGTTTTACTCCAATCATCTTTCCAAACATTTTTGCACGGTAAATGATACTGTCCAAAAAATCGGGTGATGATATATATGTTTCGTCTGTTTCATTAGAATCCGGATTATAAAACTGGGTCTTGTACTGCTCGATAGCTTCTATCTTTCTCTCAAATACGGAGGAAATGTCTACCACAAAATTGGGACTGAAATATCTATCCTGGATATAGTTGAATACATATTTCGGCCGCCACTCTTTTTGTGGTGCATTGTTTTCAAAAGTCTCGATCTTTTTTAGTCCGGATAAAAACGCGGCGTCCATTACCAAACTGGCAGAGCGTCCATGATCAGGGTGACGATCTTCCGGTGCATTGCATATCACAATTTCCGGTTGATATTTTCTAATGGCAGAGATAACTTTTTTCTGGTGGTCCTCATCATTTTTTAAAAACCCATCAGCCATAGCTAAATTT
>JADGPY010000256.1 GCA_017882205.1 Chitinophagaceae bacterium | reverse complement strand
GCAAATTTAGGTTCGGTAAATCCGCCTTGTGCAAGGCAAATATTCTGGAACTTTTTATAAGCCATTCCACTTTCCAGGATTTGTTTTGCCTCTGCAACTCCTTTTCCTTTTTCAATTTTACCGGATAATTCAAGTAAGGCTCCCGCCAACATCAACGATCTGTCTTTTAAATCTAACGGTGCATCTTTTTGATTTCGCAATACCGAAAGAACATCCATCGCTTCCAATGCAGGACCAATACCTTTCCCAACAGGCTGCGAACCATCCGTGATCAATACTTCCACATTTAACCCGACAGCAATACCTACTGCCTTAAAATAAGATTGAAGTTTCAATGCTTCATCATTGCTTCTTACTTTAGCAGTATCCCCCACAGGAATTTCTATTAGTACATCTGTTGAACCCGTAGCAGCTTTTTTGGAAAGTACAGAGGCTATCATTTGCCCTGCGTTATCCACATCCAATGCTTTTTCAACTGCAATCAAAATATCATCAGCGGGACTAAGTTTTACAGAACCTCCCCATGCAAAGCAACCGTTTTCTTTGCTCACCACTTCCTTGATCTTTTTTATAGAAAGAGTTACGGTTGTCATTGTTTCCATCATATCGGCTGTTCCTGCAGGGGAAGTGATGGCGCGGGAAGATGTTTTGGGAATCGTTAAGCCTGCTGCGGCAATAATTGACACCACTATCGGTGTTGTACGGTTGCCTGGTAATCCCCCTACACAGTGTTTATCCAGGATTGGTTTTTTATCCCATTTTATCTGCGAACCCGAATGAATCATTGCTTCTGTGAGCCAGGTAATTTCTTCCAGGTCCATGTTATCACCAGCACAGCCAGCGATAAATGCCGCTATTTCTATATCTGCATAAAGCCCTTTGGTGATATCATTGATGATTTGATAATATGCACTCTTGCCGATTTTTTTATGATACATTTTTGCCCTTACATCACTCAACGATTCAATCTGTTTAAGATGTGATACGGATATCAGGTCACCTTCCGAAACGCCAAGTTGCTTCATCGCCATTTCCGAAAGTGCCTCTTCAGATTTTTTGAGAATACCTGATGTCACTACATTTAAAGTGGCTATAATTGATTTGTTACGGTTATGAACCACCAGCCGGGTTAATGCAGTAAATCCTTCTGAAAGGGATATATGACAATCACTCCGCATGAAAATAATATGCTCCCGGTAGGTATCAATGCCAAGAGATTTTATGGTTAGTTGGTTAGTATGAGGGTGAAGTTTGTGCATACTTTTTTCACAGTCCGACCAGCGTCAGCCGGGCAGGCCTGGCAATTTATTTTCGGGCGAAGTGAGCATTAATAGACAACCTGCTGGCATTGATGGCTACAATTATTGTGCTTAAAGTCATTAACACCGCGCCTGCAGCAGGACTTAATAAAATACCCTGCTTATACAAAACACCTGCTGCTAATGGCAGAGCCACCAGGTTGTACCCTGTTGCCCATATCAAATTTTGAATCATCTTACGGTAAGTGGCTTTACCAAATAAAATCAAATTAACAATGTCTTTAGGATTACTATTCACCAATACAATGCCTGCTGTTTCTGCGGCTATATCACTGCCACTGCCAACAGCAATGCCAACATCTGCAATGGCCAATGCTGGGGCATCATTTACACCATCACCTGTCATGGCCACAAACTCTCCTTTGGCTTGCAGCTCCTTTATTTTTTCTAATTTCTGATGAGGTAATACTCCGGCAATAAAACTATCCATGCCTAAAGTTTCACTTACACTTTTTGCTACCTGATTGTTATCCCCCGTAAGCAATATTGATTTGATCTTGTTTTGTTTTAAAGTTTTTATTGCCCCGGCTGATTCAGGCCGTATTTCATCCGACAAGGCAATGTATCCTGCCAATGCATTATTGATCATTACAAATACAACCGTTTCTGTATCATTTGCAGTGAAGCCCTCTGGAAGAGGAATATTGTTTTCTGTTAAATAACCCGGACTAACCACTACTATCTTTTTACCCTCTACTGTGGCTTCAACTCCTTTACCAGTGATGGCATTAAAATTTTCTGTTGCCGGAACAGTAATGGATAGATCTTTTACTTTTTGCAGGATACCTGTTGCAATAGGGTGTTCTGATTTTTGCTCTAATGCTGATGCCAAACGAATGATCTCATTTTCATTTATATCTTTCTGCAGTGAAACGATTTTTGATACTTCAAATTTTCCTACCGTAAGCGTACCTGTTTTATCAAATACAATGGTAGTGATTTTCCTGGCATTTTCGAAGGCAGACCTGTTCTTGATCAGCAACCCGCTCTTTGCTGATAGCGCAGTTGATCTTGCCACCACTAATGGCACTGCTAATCCCAAAGCATGGGGGCAACAAATCACAATTACGGTTACCATTCTTTCCATGGCAAATGCCAGGGTTTGGCCTGTTAAGTACCAGTATAAAAATGTTGCAATGCCCGCCACAATCGCAATTACGGTTAACCATTTTGCAGCCGTATCTGCCAGCAACTGGGTTTTAGATTTTGATTTCTGAGCATCATCCACCAGCTTTACTACTTGTGAGAGATAAGAGTCTTTTGCGGCATGAGTTACTGTAACTTTAAAAGAGCCATTTCCATTTAAAGAACCGGCAATTACTTTATTGCCTTTTATTTTTTGTACTGGCTTTGATTCACCTGTCAACATAGATTCATTTAAATAACTTTCACCCTCCAGTACTATTCCATCTGCTGCCACTTTTTCACCTGGCTTAACAAGAATGATATCGTTTTCTTTCAGAGTATCGGTTTTTACGTCATGAACCATACCAGGCATTACCATGTGAGCATCGGAAGGCATCAACTGTACTAATAACTCTAATTCTTTGGATGCCCCTGCAACAGATTTCATTTCTATCCAATGACCCAAAAGCATTATCAGGATCAGCGTTGCCAGTTCCCAAAAGAAATCCATTCCCTTCAAACCAAATACAATCGCAACGCTATAGATGTATGCAACTGTTATGGCAAAGCCAATCAAAAACATCATACCGGGATTCTTTGTTTTTATCTCATCAATCCATCCTTTTAAAAATGGCCAGCCACCATAAAAAAACACCGCTGATGATAAGGCAAATAAAATATATGGAGAACCTGTAAACTGCCAATTAACGCCAATAAATTGCTGTATCATAGTTGATAACAGCATGATCGGAACAGTAAGAACCAGTACCACATAAAATCTTTTACGGAAATCAGCGATCATCATCGCATGGTGATTATGACCTGCCATACCCATTGCTGGATTGTGATCATGTTGCATGGTGCTGTGGGATGGACTTTCAGAATTATGTGGATGTTCCATTTCTATATTTATTATTTAGGAAGCTGGTAAAGTCTCTACAACTGCTCAATTACTTTTTGTAACCTGGATCTTACTTCAATGGCAATATCCTGCAAATTTTTATTTTCTATTGCTTTCATGGAGGCTGCCGGATCAACAGCAGAAACCTCCACCTGGCCTGCTACTTTTTCCTGGACAATTACATTACAAGGCAACATAACGCCGATTTTATCCTCTGCAAGTAAGGCTTTGTACGCAAATGGCGGATTGCAGGCACCCAGGATCTTATAGTTATAAAAGTCCACATCAAGCTTTTTCTTTAATGTAGCTTTTATGTCAATTTCTGTCAGGATGCCAAAACCTTCTGCTTTGAGCGCTTCTGTAACTTTTTGAATTGCATCGTCGAAACTTCCGGCAATTGTTTTGCTAAAATAGTATTCCATGATTGTTTTATTTACTTTGCAAATCTCTGTCAATTAATGTTTGTAAAATTCCATCTGCTATCATTTTTCGCAATAAGCAATTTCCCTTTGCCAATTACTCACATTTTCATTCCTGCCATAGGATTAGCCCCCTTCTTGAAAATATATTCACTATTCAACAAATAAGCTCCACTGATAACGACCACGTCTTCCGCACTTAATCCTGATTTAATTTCTATCCTGTCATCACTTTCCAAACCCACTTCCACCATTTTACTTTTAAATGAATGTTCGCCGGTTCTTACCCAAACGGTAGCACCTTTGCCATCACGAATTACCGCATCGATCGGCAGTGTGAGTGATTTATGCTGCTGACTTTTCAATACAACGTAAGCAGGCATACCGGGCTTTAACTGGTTTCCGGTATTGGGAATGGATATCCTTATTAAATTGATCCTTGTATCAGGATTGATCTCAGGATTTACAAATTCAATTCTTCCCTTAATTTCTTTGCCTTCCATATCAGGTAGTTGCACTGTTGCCACTCCATTACGATCTATTTCCGAAAGTTGGGAAGTATATACCTGTGCTTCTGCCCAAAGGCTTGAAAGGTCGGCCAACTTTACGATTGTACCGCCTTCCATCACATAATCGCCTTCCCGGATGTCTAAGGCTGTGATATAACCTGATGCTGTGCTGTAGAAGGTGGTGGTGGGAGTAGTTTTCTGGCTCCTGGCCAATTCCTGTATCTGTGTTTCACTCATGCCCCACAACAGCAATTTATTTTTTGCACTTTGTAACAACTGGTCAAAGTCAATGGCAGTTTCGTTGGCAAATGCTTTCTTCCGGTCTAATAACAGCAAATATTCCTGTTTGGCGTTGTTTAATTCTTCGCTGTACAGATCATATAAAGGAACACCTGTCTTGATGTAATCACCAAGATTTTTGTAATACAGTTTTTCAATTCTTCCCATCAATCTTGAACTAACCGAGGATGCTTTCATCTGGTCGAAATTCAATGTAGCTGTTAAAACCAACTGGTCACCAATAGTGCCGGATCGGATTGTATCGGTTTTAATATTACCCAACTGAATTTGCTGCGCACTCAACAGTATCTCATCTTTCTTTTCACCAATGCTTTTTTTCATTGGTGTAAGTTTCATGTGACAGATCGGGCATTTTCCCGGTTCATATTCAATAACCTGCGGATCCATTGAACAGGTGTAATAGGTATCCGGATCCTTTGCTACTTCTTTCTTAGTTTTGCAGGATGCCAAAAGAAAGAATGCCAGAAATGCAATGATGAAATATTTCATAGCTACTCTTTTATTTTAATAAAGCTTTCACTGTCCATTAAATATTGTGCATTTACAGCAACTGAATCTGAAGGGGACAATCCATTCATAATTTGTATTTGATCTTTATACAAGATACCTGTATTTACATTGTGGGCTTTGAAACCGCTCCCTGTTTTCTGGAATACCACTTTATCCATCCCCATAGACAATACAGACTCTTTTGGTAACCAATAAGCATCTTTTGAATTTCCAAAAATGGTAGCCTTCACCTGGCTGCCGATTGGAATTTTCAAACTACTGTTGTTGAAATAAACCCTTGCTGTAAGTGTTTTACTGTCTTTGCGGTAGAAGGGTTCAATAAAATCTATAATGGCCCTGAAATCCTTGCCCGATGCTGTTTCGGGAACAACCCTTACCGTGTTACCCTTTTTCACCAAACCCTGGTTATCACCATAGATATTCAACAAGGCCCAGGCCTGGTCAGGGTTATACACTACAAAAACAGACTGCCCTTTTTGTATATACATGCCTTCTTTTAATGAGAGTTCTTCGGTAATCAATGCAATGTCTTTCATACCTGGAGATGAAGTATTCATTGTACCGTTGATGGCCGCTTCATGTATGTGGCCGCTGTAATTACTAAACATCGCAATGGTGAAAGAAGGTTTATTTGATCTTATGATCTGATGCAATTGTTCATTGCTCATTCCCAGCAAGAGTAATTTATCTTTTGCTGCCTGTATGAAGGTTATATTTTCCGGGTCGTTCTTTATGAGAAATAATAAATTTTGCTGGGCCGTCAGCATCTCAGGACTGTATATATCCATGATGTGCTGACCTTTACTGATCTTCTGGTAGCGGTAACGGACATAGAGCTTCACAATTCTTCCTGCTACTCTTGATGAAATGCTGCCTATCTGTCTTGTATCATAGGCAATATATCCTAATGCTTCGATTTCAATCTGTTCTTTTTTTTGCTGCATAGTTGTAACCGGAATGGAGGAAACCACAAACTCATTAGTTGGTTTTAATAATGCTTCCATTTTCATATCAGCCAGTTTTTTCTCATCGCTTTCTTTTTTCACCAATTCCATTCCGCAAATAGGACATTTGCCGGGTTTATCCCTGATGATCTCTGGGTGCATGGGACAAGTGTATACTACTTTTGCAGCTTCTTTATTATGGTCAGCATACGGGTTTTTGTTATTGTTGCAGGCGGGTGCTGCAATGAGCAATAAAACATTTAATATAAAAATTATTATTTTCATTTCTTTTCCATTAATCTTTCTAATGATACCTGCATTTTTAGTACCTGGTTCAATAATTCGGTATATTCCAATTGTGTCATGTATAAAGTTTCCCACGCATCATAAAGCATGAACAATTCTTCAGTGTTCTGTTCATATCCCAACTGCATGGTTTTGTAATTGTTCTTTAATGCGGGGAGGATGTTATCCTCATACAATTTCATCTGCTTTTTCTTTAACTCTATTTCATTGCGCATACCATAAGCCATGCCGCTGTATTCATTCAACATCATTTCTTTTTGTGACTGCAGGGCATCGGCTTTCCATTTCAGGCTTTCGATATTGGCTTTATTCATTTTAGAAGACCACTTAGCTAAGGGTAGTTTCATCATGCCCATTAAGGAATATTGCATAGGGAGGCCACCAAAGCCAAACATGTGTTCATAGCGGATACCGAACTGTGGCTGGAGGCTTTGCCTTTCCGTTTCCTGTTTCAGGAAAGTGATATGGATGTCTTTATCAATGGCTTTTAAATCGCTGCGGCTGTTGTAAAAAAGTGTACTGTCAAATACAACTGATGAATAGTCATTGATATGATAGGTGGTATCAATATCAAAATCAATCATGGCATTTCTACCCATTAGGGAATTGATACGGATGCGTTTTTCTTTAATATCGCTTTCAAACATCAGTTGCATATTCTTTATATTACCTAATGCTGCCTTTGCTTTGTAATAAGCGCTGATTTTTTCCAATCCATTCTTGTAGCGTATCTCTGCATTTTTAATCATGAAGTCAAGTAATTTTTCATCTTGCTCAAGAATCACCAGTTTTTTTTCCAGGATTATCCATTCATAATAAAACTGTTTGGCATCATTGATCAATTCATTCAGCGTAGCATTCTTTTTTTCTTTTTCAACCGATGACATGGCCTCCATATAGGCGGCATCTGCATTTAGTTTCTTTTTGTTTGGCAACATCTGCTGTCCTCCAATCATATACTGTCCCATGCCGGTTGCTCCCATATCTCCCTTCTTCCACAGGCTGGGATTATAAGGTACCATCCAGAACCCGGTGCTGAACTCCGGCGGCATCCAGCTTTTCGCACCTTTAGCCGCTTCATCCATCGAACGGATATCAGCATCATACATTTTGATGGAAGGATGTTTACTTCGGATTTCATTTACAATATTGTCCAGATTCATTTGTTGTGCGTACATGCATTTTCCCACAACAAGAAAAAAGACCATTACGATTATGTGTTTTTTATTTGACATTGATTAATTCAATTTTACCGTTACGTTTTAATTCAGATTCTTTTACCATTTCCAGCACTACAGGGGTCACAAACAATACATAGATAATGGTGGTGATCGTTCCCCCGATCAAGGGTATGGTGATTGGCCTCATCACATCACTGCCTACACCGGTAGCCCACAGGATGGGAATAAGACCAAACAATGAAACGGAAACCGTCATGATTACAGGGCGCAGACGTTTGGTAGCTCCTGTAATAATATATTCTCTCAGATCGGCTTTTGAAATGGTATCTCTTGAATTCCCTTTATCCGCCACCAGGTTTAACATCGCCTGGTTCAGGTAGATCGTCATCAACATGGCCAATTCCACCGCCATTCCGAATAATGCAATGAAGCCGACTGCCACAGCAACTGATAAATTAACGTGATAGAAATACACCAGAAAAACACCGCCGGTTAAACCAAACGGTACGGTTATCATTGTTAATATTGATTCTTTAATAGAATGATAGGTAAAGTAAAGCACCATGAAAATAATTATCAGTACGATTGGCATAACAATTTTTAATGTACGGTTCGCTCTCAGTTGATTTTCCCATTGCCCGCTCCAATCTAAAAAATATCCTTTTGGCATTTCAGTAATCATTGCGTTCAGCTTCTTTTGAGCTTCTGTAACGGTACTGCCCAAATCCCTCCCTCTTACATTAAATAAAACGGTTCCTCTTAACAAAGCATTTTCCGAATTAATCATCGGTGGCCCTTCTGAAATAGTAATATCGGCAACAGCTTCTAAAGGTATCGGGCCAAAACTCATGGTCTGTACCTGCAGTCGTTTTATTTCCTGGATATTGTTCCTGAAATCCTGTCCAAACCGGGCATTCACAGAGAAACGTTTACGCCCTTCGATCGTAGTTGTCAGTTTCATTCCGCCCAGTGCACTCTCTACTACAGCATTCACATCATCTACACTCAAACCATAACGGCTGATCTCATCGCGTTTTACAGCAATATCTAAATACTTGCCCCCTGTTATTGGTTCAACATACAAATCCTTAACACCTGTTATACCTTCCAGTTGAGTTTTTATTTTTTGAGCAAAGGCATAAATAGTGTCAAGGTTTTGGCCATACACTTTCACACCTACATCAGTTCTGATGCCGGTCGAAAGCATATTGATGCGGTTGATAATAGGTTGGGTCCAGCCATTTCTGATACCTGGTATTTGCAGTTTTTCATTCAGCTCATTTATAATATCATCTTTTGTTATCCCAGGCCTCCATTCATTTCTTGGTTTCAGGAGTATTACCGTTTCGATCATGCTGATCGGTGAATTATCAGTTGCAGTATTGGCCCGGCCTGCTTTGCCTAAAACATTATTTACCTCCGGCAGTGTTTTGATAAGTTTATCCTGTACCTGTAAAATCCGTTTCGCTTCTGAGTTAGAAACATCAGGCATGGATATGGGCATAAATAGTATAGATCCTTCATCCAAAGGAGGCATAAACTCAGAACCTAACCGGGTGAACATTATTATTCCTGCAACCAATGCCAGAACCCCCATTCCGATAACTATTGCTTTCCATTGTAAGCATAATTTTAAAACGGGCCTGTATAATTTTTCTAATGTGCGGGTGATAGGATTAGCGCTTTCCGGTTTAAGATTTCCATGTAGAAAAAAAGAGATCAGTACCGGAGCTAATGTAATGGCTAAAAAAGCATCAACCAGCAGTATAAATGTTTTTGTCCATGCCAGAGGGCTGAATAATTTTCCCTCCATGCCGGTTAATAAGAATACAGGCAAAAAGGAAGCAATAACAACGATGTTAGAAAAGAAAACACCCGGCCCTACCTGTTTGGATGCCTTCCCGATAATTTCAAGGCGTTCTTCCGCTGTTAAAATGGTTTTGCGTTTTCGGAATATATTTTTCAATAAAAATATTTTTAATTGTTTAATTTTTTTGTTTTTTCTATCTGCGCCTCTGAGAGGTATCGATAAGAATTCTCCACCATTACAATGCCATCATCCACCACTATACCAATTGCCAGTGCAATACCCGTTAATGACATGATGTTGGAGGAGATACCAAACATTTGAAGCAATATGAAACTTACTGCAACCGATATGGGTAATTGAATAAGAATGATGACAGCGCTTCGCCAATGAAACAGAAAAATGATCACAACGATCGATACAGTTATCAATACTTCTATTAATGTTCCCTTGATTGATGCTATAGCTTCTTCGATCAAAATGCTCCTGTCATAAGCAGTGTGAAATTTCACTCCATCCGGCAATCCCATTTCTACATCTTTCATCTTCTTCTTAACAGCAGTAATTACCTTATCGGCATTTTCGCCATACCTCATTACCACGATTCCCCCAACCACTTCACCTTCACCATTCTGATCAAAAATTCCCAGGCGCAGGTCTCCTCCCAGTTGAACTGTGGCAATGTCCTTAACACGAACAGGAATGCCGTTATAATTACCAATAGCAATGCTTTCGAGGTCTTCTTTATTTTTAATATATCCCAGGCCACGGATGATATATGCCATATCACTCATTTCAAACTTTCGCCCACCGACATCGTTATTATTCTCTTTTACTTTATTCATGACATCCATCAGGGAAACATTATAGAATTGCAGTTTGACGGGATCGACCACTAACTGATACTGCTTTTCAAAACCGCCAAAAGAAGCTACTTCCGCAACGCCCGGAACTGTTTGTAAGGCAAACTTGATATACCAGTCCTGTAGCGCCCGTTGTTCTCCTAAATCCATCTTCTTTGCATCCAGGGTATACCAGAAAACATGGCCCACACCGGTTCCGTCAGGACCAAGTGTAGGAGTTATACCCTGGGGTAATAACCGCTGTGCATAGTTTAATCTTTCCAATACCCTGGTACGTGCCCAATACACATCCACGTTGTCTTCAAAAATGATGTAGACAAAACTCATCCCGAACATTGATGTACCCCGGATATTTTTGATTTTTGGAATGCCCTGAAGATTGGATACCAGCGGGTAGGTAACCTGGTCTTCGATTACCTGCGGGCTACGGCCCATCCATTCTGCGAAAACGATCACCTGGTTCTCACTTAGATCGGGAATGGCATCAATGGGGTTTTGTTTGATGGAGTAGATACCCCATGCAAATAGGCAACCGGAAATAAGCAGCACAATAAACCTGTTGCGTAAAGCAAGTTCGATTAGTTTATGAACCATCAGCTTTTAAATTTCAGTGTGGTTAATGTGAATGGTTAGAATTACTTTATGGCATATAGAAATGCCATCAACCCGACAAATTATTTGTCCGGCCAAAACAGGATAGTAAGATCTAAATCAGGAAAACGCAGTTGCGGATGTAAACGGCTATGCTACTACTTCCCGGGGGTGCATGGCTAGTTGGTTTTTCCTCTGTTACTGAATAAAAATCATAGGAAGGTATTTCAATAAAAGAGAGAGGTATAGCAATGGCTATGAATGGTATAAGTGTAGAGGCAAGATCTGTAGTTTTCTGGTCGGTATCGTTTTTGAGAAATTTATTTTCATCCCTGCAGCAACCTTTATCTTTCTTAGCAGTTTTTTCCATACCACACCTGCTGCATTTCTTAGAATCTTTTTCGCCAAGCCCCCAGTCTGCCAACTTGCCCATGCAATAGTGTAAATGCATAGTAGCACCCGTGGAGGTGGTAATGTACAAGAGAGCTAATATGGCTACAAAAAACTTTCTCATTCAATATAAAGGTATAAAATAATTTTTGTGAAGTGCTATTATCTCAATCGAGCAGGATTAAATTTAACACAAAAGAACAAAATAGGTACTGATTTTATCACTCTCTATGAAAGAGGTTATACCGCCGGTATTACATTATGCACTTTTGCCATTTCACTAATATCAATAATATTACTACAACTAAGTTTCTCAAATATTCTTGCTTTAAAAGTGCCCACAGTAGACGCCTGCAGGTTTAATGCCCGGCATATTTCTGCTGAAGATTCACCCCTTATAAGATGCAGCACAATTTCAAATTCCCTGGGTGATAAATCATCAAATGGATTGAATGCTTTTTTACCAAGCGCATCTTCTGTAAGCGCCCGGCTTAATGCAAGACTTATGTAGGTGTTTCCAATGATAACATCATCAAGCGCTTTTTTTATTTCCGCTTCTGGTGATGCCTTGCTTAGATATCCTTTTACCCCAAGCTGCAAGTATTTTTTAGCGTAAACTTCTTCTGCATTCATGCTGAACATTAAAATGTTTGCTTCAGATTTTAAAGCAAGAATATTATTTACCAAATCAAATGTATCAGTGTCGGGCATATTTACATCTAATATTATTAGCTGGTAATCTTTTTCTTTGATTTTTTTGAAAGCGGAACTTCCATCCCATGCCTCATCAATAACTGAACGCGGAATATGACTTGTTATAAATAATTTCAACCCTGTTCTTATTATCGTATGATCATCTGCAAGTAAAATGTTTACCATTTTTTTCTATTTCTATTTTTATTGTTCAGATTGATTTTGTTTGATCATCAATAGATCTGTTTTATTAAAGCTTATTGATAATGTAGTTCCTTCGCCCTTTTTAGAAGTTAACAGCATGGTGCCATTGTATAATTCGATACGGCTTTTAATATTAGTGATCCCAATGCCAGCTTTTCTTTTCGCTGTGTCAAAACCAATACCATCATCTGCTATCGAAATCGAAAGCTTACCCTCACCTCCATCAATATTTATATTACTATTTTTAGCCTGCGCATGTTTTAATATATTGTTTATCTGCTCCTGGGCAATTCTAAAAATATTCAATTTAAATGTCTCGCTTAACTCATCTTCTATAAAATCTTTTGTAGTAAATAGAATCTGTATTGGATGTACCTGCATTATCTCTTCTGTAAGGTCTTTAATAGAATCTGTTAAGCCAATATCTTTTACTGAAGGAGCTATAAGTGTTTTAGATAATTTTCTTATCTCTTCAATTGCATCTAGTGCAAAAGTGGATGCATTTGTTAATAATGAATCCCTGGTTTCTTCATCTTTCCTTGCCATATCAATATACAAGCGGGTTGCACTTAAAAGCTGATTAACATTATCATGCATTTCTCTTCCAATTTCTGAACGTTCTCTTTCCTGGGCTTCTACAATGGCCTCAGTTATTTTTTTATGTTCCTGTAATTTTTGTTTCAATATTTTTTGCTCCATTAATTTCTTTCCTGTTATATCATTTCGTATGGCCATATATTGAACCGGCTTTCCTTTATCATTCAAAAAAGGAACAATAGTAGCATCTACCCAATACAGGGATCCGTCTTTTGCTTTGTTACGAAATTCACCTCTCCATATTTTTCCTTTAGCTATGGTTGTCCATAAACTTTTAATATAGGTTTTGGGGTGATACCGTGAATTAATAATACGATGATCCTGGCCAATTAATTCTTCAGCCGTATATTTGGATATTTTGCAAAAGTTTTTGTTTACATATTTAATAATTCCTTTTTGATCGGTGATGGCTAGTATTGAGGATTGATCAAGAGCATACTTATAATCTGTAATTTCTTTTACTGCATTTTTTATCTCCGTAATATCATGAGTAGTTCCGATAAGTCGTATAGCTTTACCTTTCTCATTTCGGATGATATAACCACGATCCTCTATATAACCAATGTTACCATCATCCCTTACTATTCTGCATTCCATTTCAAACACTTCCTGGTTATCAGATTGAATTATACTATCAAGCTCCTGCGTTATTCTTTCCCGGTCGTCAGAATGAATTCTTGATAGCCAATCTTCTCTGGTTCCAGTTTCTTTGTCTTTAGCAGTTCCAAATAATTTCTTCCATCCTTCAGTATTTCTGTAAACTTCCCCAGTAATTAAATCCCAATCCCACACCATATCGTGAGTAGCTTTACTTATAAAAGTATATCTCGCATTACTTTCTTCTAATTGTAGTACTGACAGTTTTCTTTCTGTAATATCGGTAACCATTGCCAACGCACCTATGTAACATCCATCTTCACCAAGAATAGGGTTAGATGATACCTGTGTCCAAATCTTCCTTCCACTCTTAGTAATAAATGTAGCTTCATGCCTCTCTTTTAGTCTCTTTTTTCTTCGCTCAATTTGTTGTAATGTAATTTTTTGTTCTTCCTCATCTTTAAAAGATAGATTAGTTCTACCCATCATTTCCTCCTCAGTGTATTCCAGTATCTCACACATTTTTTTATTAACAAAGGTGGTTATATTATTTTCATCTATCATCCATATTCCTTCCTGTGCGGTTTCAACAATCTGCCGAAAACGTTTTTCGCTTTCCTCTATTTTTTTACGTGACAAGACCTGTTCAGTTACCTCTACAATAAAGAAAAAAATACATTCTATATTGCCTTTATTATTATTATCTGGCTGGTATATGAAATTTACGTATACATCTTCCAGATTTCCATTACCCTTTTTATCCAGTTTTACAAGCATTTCATTAGCAGAAAAAGATTTACCTGTTTTGTAAACTCCGTCTAATAATTCAATAAATCCTTGCTCTATCACTTCAGGCAATACTTCTTTTACAGATTTCCCAATGATATCTTTTTTACCAATTAATTGTAAATAAAGCGGGTTAGCCATTTCATACACATGGTTAGGCCCCTTTAATATTCCCATACAGGAAGGG